>JBLNBY010000084.1:0-3617 GCA_050260295.1 Bacteroidota bacterium | reverse complement strand
ATGATCCCCGAGGGGAGTCTGGCCGAACAGATCCTGCTCATCCGCATGGCCGGCGGGACGGCGCCCGATCTTTTCACGGCAATGGCGGCCGGACCGATGGCAAGTTTCGCGAAGGATGGCGCGCTGCTGTCACTCGACAAGTTCCCCGATTTCTGGGGTGTCCTGGAAAAACGGACGGCCCACAACATCACTCGCGTGTACCGCCTGCGTGACGGCCACTACTACCTGCTGCCCTGGCAGGCCGAGATCACGCTGATCGAGTACAACGAGGATCTGATGGAGCGGGTCGGGTGGCCCTCGTTCCCCAAGACTTACGGCAAGTTCATCGAACTCAGCCGCAAACTGCAAGCGATCAAGGTTGCCAGCATCGACGTCGGCCAGACCATCGACCCCTGGGATCTGCGCATCGGTGACTTCTACGCCTTCTACCTGGCGGCATCAGGAGGACGAACACTAGTTCGCAACAACCGTGCCGCTTTTGACAATGAGTACACCCGTGACGTCTTCCAGTTCTTCACCGACATGGTCCGCTACAAGTTCGTTCCGCAGGATCCCATCAGTGGTGACGGTTTCGTGCAGCAGAAAATCTTCACCCAACGATTCGGACAGGTAGCCATAGTCCTCTATCGGGAACAGGCCAAGTTCAAGTGGAATGTCGCTCCGATCCTCGTTCCCGACGACTACAGCGGACCCCAACCTCCCTATACCTACTTCAACATGAAGGGGCTGGCCATACCTCAGCAGGCGGCCCATGCCAAGGAAGCCTGGGAGTTCGTCAAGTTCATGCTCGAGCCCGAAAACGAGCTGATTCTTCTCGAGAGCGGGCGCTTTCCGGTACGTGAGGATCTGGCCCGCCACTCCGCCTTTGCTTCGTGGTTCAGGGCGAACCCGCTCGGCTTGCCGTTTGCGTTGAATATGGCAAATACACGGGGGCTTGACATCGTCCCCAACACCCAGGAGATCTTCCGGGCACTCAGCGAGGAGTTCGTTGGTGCCATCACGGGTCAGAAGTCGGTCGAAGCAGCAGTAAAAACCGCCGTTGAGCGGGTCGACAGGCTGCTCTTTTGACGGCAGGGAGACTCCAGGACTGGAGGTGATGGTACAGCCGCGGGATATGCCAGGCATTACCGGGAGTAGGTCGCAGCTTGGCTGGAACGAGGTCGAATGGCAGGAGCAGGCGTCTAGAAGCAACTCTAGATCCAGAAGAGGGGAATGGCCATGGAGAAGCGGACGAATCGTACTCACCGCCTGTTGTCAACTGTTTGGTTGCTGGTTTTCCTGGCCCTGGTCCTGGGTGCGGCCGCTGCAACTGGGTCAGCCGAGGAGCGGAACTTTGCGGTCGACGTGCGCAGCGTCAGTAGCCAGCCGGTCCCGGTCGTCATTCCGTTGGGAGATGTCCGGGATCAGCTGGACAAGGACTTCTTCGTCAACTGGGACACGTTGCGGGTCGTGGACGCGGCCGGCAACGAAATCCCCTTCCAAATCGACGATGTGGACCTGAATGGCGAGCTTTCCCGAGCCGATGAGATCGCTTTCGTCGCCACCGGTCCGGTAACGATCCGGGTCACCGACGACGAGTGGGCGGATATCCCAGAGTATCCAGCGGAGTTCGTGATCGAAAGCGGTCCCAACGGGGAGTTCGATATCGCTACCAGGGACGGGAAGATGGCCGCAGAAGTAACGCCCTTCGGCACGGTCAACGTGACCCGTTTTGCCGGTATAGATCAGACCTACATCAAAGATCTCGGGCTCGTCCGGTATGCGGGCTTTCCCCTGAGCCGGTACTGGTCGGGCGGCAGCCTGGGTCCCCATGAGGAACGCACCACGCTGGAGGAGCCACTGCGGATCGTGCAAGGGCGCGTGCTCAAGCCAGGTCCGGTCCGGGTGGCGGTGGTAGAGCAGTATGCAAGTGACCTCTTCCCCGGGCTGCGGGTCAATGTGGTGATCGCCATCTACGCCACCGGCGACATCCGCGTCCAGACGATAGCGCCCATCAAGGCGTACAATGACTTCACCAAGCTGGGCACGATCGTCAACGGAGTGATGGCGGACGCCAAGGATGCCCGGCACGTGCTGGTGCCTTTCCGGTGGCTCGACTTTGCGGAGGAAGAAGGTAAGACCAGCGTCGAATACTATCGGGAGAAGGGCGCCGTGGTGGATGTCGATGGAAAACCATACATCGCTTTTGCCGACGCCCGGGGTCCGCAACCGCCTTTCTGGGGCGCTTCGTATATCTTCTCCAGTGTGGAGAAGTGGCGGACCAATTACTCTGCCGCCAGCGGTATGGGTGTGGCGGAGATAGTGGTCGATCCGCCGGCGATCCCCGGGGATCTGGCCGGTAAGATCAAGGGGCTTGGGTGGCAGCTCGAGAGCGAGTGGCGGACGATCTACTTCCGCTGGGTGGCGACGGAGATCGTCCAGAGGCGTCTCGACAATGGAATCGAAGTTGAGCTCGAACCCGACATGGAGAAGGGCAACTGGCCACTCCATGCCGAGCCGGGCGAGACTTTCGTCTGGGACAATTGGTATACCATCTATCAGGCGGACGACCTCGAAAGTGCCATCCGTTGGCTGGAGCAGCGGAGTGCAGAGCTGGGACCGGTTGCCGTGACGCTGGTCAAGTAGGGGACTGTGATGGCTGAGCGGTACAGCTAGTACGGCAGCGCGGCAGTTGCCCTTCACCGGCCGCGGCCGCTGGCGGCCGGAGATCCTGGCCGGCTGGGGTCTGGTGGAGCGCAACGCCAGCCTCTTGCGTCGCTACCGCAGCTGGGATCGGAATGGGTAAGCGTAAAGGGGCGCGCCGCAGGTGAAGAGTTTCTCCCTCAACGAGCTCCTGCGCCATCTCCCGCGGGATTTCATCGACCGGCTTTACAAGGACTTTCCCGCACCGGTGGTTGAACGCATCCTGCGGGGGATGGCGGTTACCCGCCCGGTCACCATCCGGGTGAACCGTCTGAAGGAAGGCGGTATTTTTGATGCGGCGGTTGGTGCCGTAACTGGTGCTATGACTGGTGCTGGCGCCGATGCTGCGCGGGCGGTCAGCGCGGAACTGGCAGGGCAGGGGATAGATACCGAGCCTGTCGCCTGGTACGGTGATGCCCTGGTGGTAACGACACCGGGGGTGAGTGAACGGCATCTGGCCGAAACCCCAGCCTATAAGGAAGGCCGAATCTACCTTCAGAGTCTGTCCAGTATGCTGCCTGTGCTGGTCCTCGCTCCGCAGCGTGGGGAAAGGGTGCTCGACCTTACCGCCGCCCCCGGCTCGAAGACGACCCAGATGGCCGTGATGATGGAGAATACCGGCGAGATCGTCGCTTGTGAGAGAAACCCGATCCGCCTGGGACGACTTCAGCACAACCTCTGGGTGCAGGGCGTCACTATTGCACGGACGGTTCAGACGGATGCTACGCAGTTGGGGCGCAGGCAGAGAGTGCGGCAAGATCCGCAGCAGGACCTGCTGCAGGGCTGGCAAGCGTTCGACCGGGTGCTTCTGGATGCCCCCTGCAGTGGCGAGGGGCTCTTCTTGTTGGAGACACCCCGTTCTTACCAGTACTGGACGCCGGCGATGGTGGAGAAGCTGGCGGCGTTGCAACGCCGGCTCTTTGCCAGCGCCTGGG
>JBLNBY010000083.1:0-5559 GCA_050260295.1 Bacteroidota bacterium | reverse complement strand
TGGGTCCGTACATTGTCTACTGGGCCGACCATTATGACATCTCTGTTGCGCTGCTTTCCGGTGTCCTTTATGACGAGCTCACCAGGACGAGCCGCATCTACCGTCTAGCCGAGATACCGGCCGCCTTTTTCGAAATGGAGACGAGCGTAGGGATTGCCTCGATGAAGCCGGCTACAGCCAAGATCCTCGAAGACAAGGGGTTAGTTCCCGCTGCCGGGAGCAACTGGGAAAGAGTGTGGCGCTTAAGCGACCCGAAGAGTGCTGCGCGTTACGCTGCTGCCAACTTGCGTTCAATCGCCGATGAACTGGCGACGAAGGGCGATCCGCGGTTGGTGACGGACGAGATGATTGCGACGAACTACTCGTTGTCGCGAGTTGAACCCGTTACGTATCGGAGGGGGATTGAGGCAATTGTGAGCGGTCGGAAACTGATGTTGGAGGTGGCTGAGCGATGGAGGAACGATCTGTTCATAAGCGAAGCCATAAAGAGGCCGTGGAAGACAAAGGTGACCTTGGAATGAAAAGATTTCTTGTAATCATGGGATGTGTTGTCGCAATTTTCCTCCTGTCAGCTTGGTGGCACTACACGCGTGTAATTACGGATGTTGCTAGAAGGCCAGTTAGTTTCCCTGATGATATGATCGGTGTTATTGTAGTTAAGTCTTTGGGCGAAGGAATTTTCTTTGAATTTGATCTGGATTCGTGGCGCGTGCGACCGTTACGTCACGATAAAGAAATGAAGTTGGAGAGACCTAAGCTGATCTCTCCGGATGGCAAGAAAGAGTTGCGGCGTAGTCCTTTCCCGACGAGACCTGAGGTGTACTTTCGAGAAAAAGGAGTGACATTGACCCTGCCACATGAGTTTAGTCTTAACCCAATAACCGCTGATTGGTCTCCGGACAGTAAGTATCTTGTGTATGTGACAGCACTCGAGGATAGCCCTTGGGTGACCCAGGTCTATATCCTTGAACTGGATACAGGATGGTGGTGGTATGTGCTGACGGGGAAGAACTTGGAAGATGTTTGGTGGGTTGGCGACGGCCTGCTCACCGAGTCTGACGGCTCGCACCAGAACTGCGATTCGGCCAACCTGTAGCAAGGTGTCCAGGGCTACGCTTACACCCCGGGCGGGAATGTGGCCAGCATCACGGATGCGAGCGGCGGAGACCCATTCACGTTCACCTACGGCTATGACGGAGCGAACCGTCTCATCTCCGCCCAGGTGCACATGCCCAGCGGGATTGAGACGGTGCAGCACGTGTATCTATGTGACGGTGTCAAGAGGGCATAGAGTGTGGTAGCCTGTTTTGGGTGGTTGGCCACAACCGGTGTAGCCGTAAGAGATGTGGTTGTTGGAGCTGGCTACATGTTGGGAGATCGGTAAGGAGAAGAGCCGGCCTGCGTAAGGCAAGAGGATGCCCGGCGGCTTCTGGCGAATAGGAAGTCCGAAGCTGCTATGGCAGGGGATGGTCAGGGCGAGTTGCCGCTAACCCACGGCTTGTACCTTGACAACCGAGGCTTGCGTGCGTTTCCGGCGGATAAGCGTATCCGCCTCGCCTGCTACCTCTTCACCGATCAACCGGAGTCCATTGGTAACCACCTGGATGACGCTCCGCTGGCGTCGTCCTTCCTTGCGAGCGGTCCAGGCCGTCTCTTGGAGTTTACGGGCGACCAAGCGGGGCTGAACCCTTTGGTAGGGTTGGTTCTTGGTGAGCATGTGCCAGATAACGGTCAGGATCTTTCTCGCCACGGCTACGATGGCTACGTTGCGCCCTTTCTTGGCTGCTATCCTCTCGAAGACGGTTTGCCAGTAAGCTTCGTTGCGAACGGCGGTCTCAGCTGCTTCTACCAGAATCCAGCGTAGTTTTTTGCGGCCGGCTTGGGTGATACGACCGGTATAGAGCTTTTGGCCACTCTGGCTGATCCGGGGAACCAGCCCGGAGTAGCTGCAAAGTTTCTTGGGAGAAGGGAAGCGGCGGATGTCACCGATCTCCCCGAGAATCACCAGGGCGGCAACGAAGTTGATGCCGGGTATTTGCATGAGCAACTGAGCCTGAGGATTGTCGATGGCCCAAGTAGCCATGTGCCGGTCAAGGTCCACAAGTTCGCGTTCTACCGTGTCCAGGACGCGCAAAGTGGAGTCTAGCTCCCAGCGGGCAGCCGGAGGAAGGGAGAGGGTCGCCAGAAAGTGCCGCCCTTTCTGAGTGAAGAGGAAGTCGGGGTAGGCGGAGATGCCGGAACGTTTAAGCAGGGCATGGACTTTGTTTTTGAGGCGGGTCGCCGTCTGGGAAAGGGACTGCCGGTGGGAGGAGAGGATACGCAGGTCCCGGATTTGCGGATCGGGTATCCAGACTTCGGCAATGAATCCGGAACAAGCGAGCTTGGCGAGAGTGAGTGCGTCCAGTTCATCGGTCTTGATGCGCGCTTCGGCAATGGCACGGGTTTTGATGGGGTTGGCCACAAGGACGTGCGGAGTTTTGCGGACGAGGAGATCGTAGATGGGCCAGACGTTAGTAGATGCTTCCAAAGCAACGACGTCCTCAGGTTCGAGCCGATCGGCGAAGCGAGCCAGGCCGGTACGGAGGTCGAACCGGGATGGGTTGATCCTGAGTGGGGTGCCAGATGGATCTACCGCTGCGACTACTGCATAGTCCTTGTGAATGTCCAAACCAATGAAACGCATATGCTACCTCCTGCAGATAGGTTTGGACAGTTGGGTAAAGGCCTGCCAGCGGTGAGCCCCGAGGGCAGACACACATCTATACGGGTTATACCCAGATTGGTGGGTCGAGGGGGCGGCCAAACACGATGGCGGGCTCGCTTGGCCCATACTGTACTCGGCCGCCCTTCACCCTCTGCCCAGTTGCCGAGGCCCCTCATAGACCGCACAGCAGTCACATTAGGCGAGATGCCCTCGCAACACCTTCTTCATACCAACACGATGCGCTGGGGAACCGGATCAAGGAAGCCTGGACGGACGCCCGGGGCGCGATCGACTACAGCTATCTGCCCGGTAATCACTTGATCCAACGGGGGAGCACTGGCTACAGCTGGGGCAGCTATGGCCAACTCATCCTCAAGGACGACCAGCCCAATGCCCTTGGCGGTGAGACGAACTACGACTACAACGCCTGCCGTCTCATGGCCCAGGTCCGGGTGAATGGCTCTCCCGTCGCCCAGTTCTTCTACGACCCCTACGGCCGGCGGGTGAAGATCGTCGAAGGTGACACCATCACCATCACGCTGTACTCGGGCAATGACATCGTCTACGAGGTCAAGACCAAGCCCGGCCAGCTCAAGGTGACCACAAGGTATTTGGCAATAAACGGGAAGTATCTGGCGAAGGTGGTGCAGGAAGGGACGAACCCACCGCAGACCTACTTCTACCACACCGACCTGGTGGGCTCGGTCCGGGCGATCACGGACAGTCAAGGCCAGGTGGTGGCGAGGTTTGAGTATGAACCGTTTGGGGTGACGGTCCAGGCGAGTGGGCCGTTGGCTGGCGACGAGGTGCACAAGTTCACTGGCAAGCCGGAGGATGCAGCAGTCGGGTTGTACTACTACTATGCCCGCTACTACTCGCCGGAGGCCGGGCGTTTTCTCAGCCGCGATCCGATCGACGGGAGTTACGTATACGTTCACAATGCGCCTCTTATCCTGGTGGACCCCCTGGGTCTACAGGCCAAGGCAGAATGGCAGGCCTTTGTCAACAAGCAGCTTGCTGATATCCGGGAGCTTCTCGTGGCAAACCAGGTGACGTTCATTGTCTTTGAACAGTCATCGCTCATCAAGTCCCTGCTAGATCCTCCTGTGATTGCAAAGGTTCCGTGGGAGATCGCGAGCACTGGTAGTGGAGTTGCTGAGGGTGTGGAAGAGGCCACGAGGTTGCTTGTTAAGCTCGGCGTACCGCAGAGAGCGGCCGGGGTAGCTGCGGCAGCTGTAACGGCTGCTAAGCCGGGTGAAAGATTACTTGACTTGGCAGCAGAGACAGTGACCGATAGGTGGGATCCCACCGAATCCTGCTTATACCGCATAATACACATAAGCAGGCAGGAGCAGGAAGGCATCATTTCCGACGAAGTCACTGACATGTTTGGACGGCTGCTCGGCGATCGTCAGACAATCGACGGTGTGCGGCATTACACTGGCACAGTGTACGACTTGACGAATGGCCAGCCCAGTCTGGTCCTATATATCGCGGCATTGCGTGAGCCAACAAATCCGTCCTGGTGGTCGCGGGTCCTTGGTCGGTTGGGTGCCACCGACGGGTTTAAGCGTAGGACCATGTTGCGACTCGAGTGAGGTTGATGAGGAATGGCCGATATCCGCAACTTACTGTCACATCGGCCCTTGTTAATGAATCTAGATTTGATGGTGATACCGCCTGGGGTGGTTGTCAACGGTCTTCTGTTTATATGGAAGGCTCGCCGAAACTATCAAGACTGGGACTGGCTCATTGTCCTCTGGATAGCCACCATCCTTTCAATTGTGCTCCTCGGGCTGTTATGGAGAAGGGGGACTGTGACACTCGAGGTCGGAATGTTGATACAGACGCTTGTATATGTGGTTTACCTTGAGGCTTCTTGCTACCATTTTTGGGGATATTTCTCAGTGCCTTGGGCTATCTTCAACGTGTACCTTATTATGACGGTCCTCATCGGGGCCTATAACGCGGGAGAAAGGGAATGTGATGAACAAAAGCAGTTCAAAGACTCAGGATAGATCGTTGTAGTCAGTAGTCGGCGCATTGCAGTGAAGTGGACCCGGAAAACTGGGCACCGGTCCGGGCTGTCTTAAGTTATAACTGAGCCATGAGGAAGAAGTATTCGCCAGAGTTCAAAGCCAAGGTTGCCCTGGAGTTGATCCGGGAGGAAAAGACCGTGGCCCAGCTGGCCTCAGAGTACGGCGTCCACCCGGTGTTGCTGCAGCGTTGGAAGAAGCAGGCGCTTGATAATTCTGCCAGGCTGTTTGTCGGAGAAGAGCAATGGGAGACCAGCAAGGCCCAGTACGAAAAGCGTATCGGAGAGCTCTATGCAGAGGTGGGACAGCTGACTACCCAGCTGTCCTGGCTCAAAAAAAGGCATCAGCATTGACCAGGGATGAGCGATTGGCTCTGCTTGATCGAGAGGTCCGGGAACTGCCCTTGACGACTCAGGGGGAGCTCTTAGGTTTGAATCGATCCGGGCTGTACTACCACCCCGGTTCTTCCTTCGCCGGAGGAAGTGGCGCTCAAGCACAGGATCGACGAAACATACACGGATCACCCGTTTGCGGGTCACGGCGGATTGCGGCGCAGTTGCAGCGGGAAGGATGGCTGGTCAACCGAAAGGCTGTCCAGCGCCACATGCGGGAGATGGGGATCGAAGCGATCGCGCCGAAACGCAATCTTAGCCGAGCATCTCAGGAGCACCGGGTTTTCCCGTATCTGCTGCGAGGCCGTGTCATTCAAGCACCGAACGAGGTATGGGGGGTGGATATCACTTACATTCGGCTCGTCCGCGGTTGGATGTACCTGGTGGCCATTATGGACTGGTATTCCCGCTATGTGGTCAGCTGGGA
>JBLNBY010000082.1:0-4015 GCA_050260295.1 Bacteroidota bacterium | reverse complement strand
AGCAAAGCCCGAGCGTGCCTTGTGGATTATGTCCGACTCACCGAAGACGGCGCAGCGGCCGGCAATCCGGGCGGGGTCGGACGACTGTAAAGCAACCCGGCCGAATTCATCGATGGGAACGTGGAAACGGCGGGCTACCGCTTCGAGGAAAGCCCCCGTCCCGGCGGCACATTTGTCATTCATAGCGAAGTCGAGCCCACCTTCTTCGGCTACGATTAGCTTTATATCATTCCCTCCGATGTCCATGACCGTGCCCACGTCCGGTACCCAATAGCTGGCCCAGACGTAATGTGCCAGAATCTCCGTACAACGGCAGTCCGCCCCGCCGGTCGTCCCGTCAGTCGTCCTGTCGGTCGCCCGGACCGAATCCCTCTCTGCAACCGGCACCACACAGACATCCCGGAAGATGTCCCCGGCACTGCCCGTCGTCCCGAGTGCTGCGAGCCGCGCTCCGGCCGGCAGCGCCTCCTGCAGCCGCTCGAGTGCCTTGCGGCAGGCAGCGATCGCGTCCCCGCCCGTATCCACCGCGCCGGCCGCGACGATCTCGACCCGGTGTCCCCCATCACCGCGTAGCAGTGCGTATTTGGTCCCTCGTGAACCTCCGTCGATGCCGGCAAAGTACTGCCCGGCAGCGTCCCGCAGCCGTCTGCCCGCCGGGTTGATCAGGTCGATCCGCGGGCGCGGATCGTTGCGGGCCCCGTGGCGACGGTCGACCGGCACCCGCAGTTGATGCAGGCCCTGCGGGAATTCCTTGACGTTGCGCGGGTTGAGCGAGCCCTCGCAACGTCCCCCCAGGGTATCCAGGACAACGACTTCGCCATCCCGCTCTTCGTATCCCTGCGCCAGTTCACACGCATTGTGACAGCCGTGGCAATACCGCAGGCGGCTCACAAAACGCCTTTCAAAGAAGTCTTCCCGGAAACGGCTGGTAAACTCGGGTTTGCCCAGCGCTTCCTCCCGGACGATCACCGCCATGCCCAGCGCCCCCACGACGTCGTTGTGGGGGGTGACCTGAAGCGGCAGCCCCAGGCGGCTGGTAAAGGCCTGGCGCACCGCGGGGTTGAAGGCAACGCCGCCCTGGAAGTACACGGGCGCACGCAGCGGCGCGTCCTGCACTACGTTCACCAGGTAATTGCGGACCAGAGCGTGGCAGACGCCCATCAACCGGTCGGCCAATGGAACTCCCTTTTGCGTGAGGTGACGGAAGTCCCGGCGGGAGAAGACGGTGCAGGTGGCGTCGATCAGAGCCGGCTGGGTGCTCTGCAGGGCGATCTCGCCGAATTCGGCCAGGGTGATGCCGGCCTCGTCGGCCAACTGTTTCAAAAACTCGCCTGTCCCTGCCGAACAGATGGTATTCATATTGAAGTACTGGGGCAGGCCGTTCTCACCAAAGATGATGACTTTGGCATCCTGACCGCCGATCTCGATTACCGAACCGACCGCGGAGGCAGTCAAATGCACCACCCCGACAGCGTGGGCGAAGATCTCCGTGCGGGAAAGGTCTGCCCCAACCAGGCTCAGGGTCAGCTCGCGGCCGCTTCCTGTCGAACCCACCCCCGCCACCTTCACCCGTCCGGAAAGGGAATCAAGGTAGTGCCTGAGGGCGAATTTGAGCGCCTCCACCTGGGAAGGAAACTGGTCATGACGCAGATAGACGGGGGTGCCAACAAGGCGTGCCTCTTCGTCGATACCCACCACCTTAACGGTCGCCGAGCCGATGTCCAGGCCCAAGAAGACTGATGACATCCGCCCCACCTCGTCTAGGCTTTCCGGCCATCTCCCTACCTCTATTATTACTCGTACGGCTGCCAGACTTCGTCAACCGCTCACGGGTACTGCCGCAGGAAAGACCCCGGGGAAGCAGAAGAAGATTCGCGAATGGTATCCACAGCGACACGGCGACCAAGCGACAAAGTGACACAGCGACACGGAGGCGATCACCATGAAGTGTACAACGGCGCGATTTGCCCGGGTCTGGGTTGCGACCCTGGCCATCTTCGGTATGAGCTGCTTCCCCGGCATCAGCCCCGCACTGGAGGCCGCCGGGTCAGTCGATCAGGAAGCAGCCCCGGAGCAGCCCAGCGAACAGCTGACCACAGTGCAACCCGCGGCACTACATGACACCCTCGCAGCCTACGTCGACAACGGCGATCCCACGTTTAGCTGGAAGCTGCTGCAAAGCACACCCGTGTCTGGTCAGGGGATGCTCTATTCCCTCTCGCTTACCTCCCAGACCTGGCAGGATCTCGTCTGGGAGCACCGCCTCAAGCTTTTCGTCCCGGCCCGCTGGGAGAACAAAGATCTGGCACTCCTCTACATCACGGGCAGCGGCGAAGATCCTGCGGAGCAGCTATACATGGCTATGCTGGCCAACGCCACCGGAGCTGCGGTCGGTATCCTCTATGACGTTCCCAACCAGCCAATCTTCGGCGGCCTGTACGAAGACGCGGCTATAGCCTACACCTTTAAACGGTTCTTCGACACCAAAGACCCAACCTGGCCGCTCCTGCTGCCCATGACCAAGTCGGCGGTGCGGGCGATGGACGCGCTGCAGGAGTTTGCCCAGAAGCAGTTCCGCACCCCGCTCAAGGGGTTCGTCGTCTTCGGCGCTTCCAAACGGGGCTGGACGACGTGGCTGGTGGGGGCAGTCGATCAGCGGGTCAAGGGAATCGCCCCCATGGTCTACAACAACCTCAACCTGGCCAGGCAGATGCAGCGGCAGCTCGAAGCCTTTGGCAGCTTCAGTGCCCAGATTGGCGACTACACCGCCCTGGGGTTGACCGACATCGCCAGCTCTCCGGTGGGCGCGGCTCTGAGGGCCGTGGTCGATCCGTACACTTTTCGGGATCAGTTGCTGCAGCCCAAGCTGATCATCATCGGCACCAACGACCCCTACTGGCCAACCGACGCCCTCAGCATCTACTACGACGAGTTGAAAGGCCGCAACTACATCCTCGCCATCCCCAACGCCGGCCACGGACTCAGCGACTATGAAACGTTGTTGACCTCCATCGCCGCCTTCTACCTCGACGTTGCTGGCAAGCTCCGGCTGCCGGAGATCCGTTGGAGCTACTCAGAAGGGCAAGACGGGGCTGAGCTGAAGGTGGCAGAAGCACCTGGAATAGCCCGGGTGGAGTTCTGGATAGCCACCTCCGGTTCGGCTGACTTCCGTTGGGCCCGCTGGACACAGGTCCAAAGTGTGGCAAAGCCACCCTTCACACAGAAACTGGATCGTCTGCCGGGTTCGTGGGTCGGGGTTTTCGCCCAGGTAACCGTTGGACTCGGCGGCCAGGAGGCCACGTTCTCCACCCCGATCTTCTTGCTACCGGACAAGGTGACCGGACAGCAAACCAGCCAGTAGATCCCAGATTGACGTCGGCTCACAATTCCGGCCCGGGCACAAGGCAACGAACTACTTGCCGTAGAAATCTAGAAAAGGACCTTAAGCGCAAGGAAGGTTGGTACTGCCAATGTATACATTTGGACATCGTCAACTGCGTTCACGAGCCATTACGGCGACTTTGGCCGCGGCAGCCGGCCTCTTTGCCGTTTTCGCCGTCTTCGCGGTCTCTGCCGTGTCGTCCCCCGGAGTAGGAATGGCGGCCACAAAGAAGACGACGCTCACGTTTATGACCCACTATAATCTGGGCCTGCAGTTTGGCAAGGTTCTGGACGAGGCAATCAAAGAGTACGAGACACTGCATCCGGACATCGACATCGAGGTACAGTTCACCGAGGCCAGTACCCTCCTTACCAAGCTCCTGGTGGCCCAGACTGCCGGGGTGGCACCGGACATCGTCAACCTCGCCGGGTACATGCTGGGCGACTTGAGCGAAGCCGGCGTGTTGCGGGAAGTCCCGGAAACGGTGCGGCAGGCCATGGAGAAGGCGTACCTGCCGGGGCTCTCGGTTTTCGCCACGTACAAGGGCAAGGTGTACGGCTTCCCCACCGAATTCATGACCCGGGCGATGGTGGCCAATATCCGCATGCTGGATGCTGCGGGGCTGCCAACCCG
>JBLNBY010000081.1:0-2997 GCA_050260295.1 Bacteroidota bacterium | reverse complement strand
AAAGGATCAAGAAGTGGACCATCCTTTCGGCCCGCCGGCAGATCGCCCTGGAAACGGTGACGGGAGGCCAGCTGCCCGTGGCTCATCCGGCAGTACTGGTCAGGATCGCGGATACTTCTTTCCCGATGCAAGCCGCACCGGGGTATGTCCAGATCGACCAGATCATCGGCGACACGCTTGCCAAGGTGGTAGCGGGCACGTGGCCGATCGAGACGGCCATTCGCGAGCAGATCGTTCCGCAGGTCAACAAGATTCTCGCCGGCAGCCGTAAGCCGTAAGTAGATGCGACACGGTTGTCGACACAGTATTGTCGACACAGTAAGGAGGTTTTTACCCATGTCAAAGCATGCGCAGCATCCGCACAGTCGCCATCTTGCCCTGGTCGCTGGTCTCGCCCTCTCGGCTCTAACCGCTCTGGCCACTGCCGTGGGCGGAGACTCGAGCACAGCTCTGGCGGCGAGTACCAGCACAGCTAGCAGCAGCAAGAAGGTTACCATTACTCTGGCGGAGTTCACTCAATTCCAGGGTTCGAGCTATGAGTCGAAACTGGCCCTGGCCCAAGAGTTCGAGCGCCGTCATCCCAATATCAGCGTCAAATTCGTCCCCATACGTGGCGATCAGGCCATAATCACCCGCATTGCTGCCGGAGACCCGCCTGACCTATTCTGGATCGGCGAATCACTGCAATCGATGGCGGCCCGCGGAATGCTCTACGATCTCACGCCTTTCGTTCAAAAAGACAAATGGGATTTGGGGCAGTACTTCCCCAGCCTCGTCCAGGCCTTCATGTACCAGAATAGGCTTTATGGTTTGCCGACCGACGCCGCTCCGATGATCCAATACAATAATATCGACCTTCTGGAATCGGCTGGTGTCAGCGCACCCGATGCCGACTGGGACTGGAATAAACTCGAGGCAGCCGCGCGCAAGTCCACGGTCTGGGCACCAGACGGGAAGGTCGCCCGTTACGGTTTTGGCTTGCCCTTTGGGACGCATA
Source organism: Bacteroidota bacterium (assembly GCA_050260295.1). Classification (GTDB taxonomy): domain Bacteria; phylum Bacillota; class Limnochordia; order Limnochordales; family DUMU01; genus DUMU01. Next base: position 2,000 of record JBLNBY010000081.1, on the reverse strand, counting down.
CCCTGCTGCCCTTCATCTTCCAGGCGGGCGGAACGCTCCTGACAGCCGACGGCAAGGCGTCGGCCTTCGACAACCCCGGCACGGTGGAAGCGTTCCAATTCCTTGAACGGCTCATGTTCGAAGTGAAGGCGATGATGCCAGGCCCGGAGGAGGCACGCAAGGCGAGCTATGAACGCTTTGCCGCCGGTCAACTTCCCATTCTCCACCAGGGTGCATGGTTGCTTTCGACCTATATGCGTCCGATCGACTCTTTCAACTGGAGCATCTCGCCCTTGCCCACCGGACGGAAACGGGCAACCGCGATGGCATTTGGTGGCTATGCCATTCCGGCCAATGCCCCGCACCCCGAGGAAGCCTGGGAGTTTCTGAAGTTCGTAACCAGTGAGGAAGGGCAAACCTTGCTGGCACAGACCGGCTTTGCGGCAGTGATGGCCAACCGGGCCGCCGCCCTCAAACCGGAAAACTACCAGAAGGCGTTCGGAGTACCGGGTCGCCAGTTGCCCGTAGCCATCATCCCGGCCTCCATGAACTACGCTTTCCTGGAATTCCCCGTGCCTGAGTATCAGGACCTGCTCAACGCGCTCTACGGCCTGCTCCCGGAGTGGACCAGCGGCAAGACCCCCTCCCAGCAATTCGTGCGCAAGGTGCACGAACAATGGGAGAAGGTCTTCCTCCGCAGCCAGCAGGTGAATAAGAAGTAAGCCCGGTTTCGGGAGAAATCTGCTCGCAAGGAGAGGGATGCTACAGTGATGCGCACCAAGAGCACAGCGATGGCAGTTTCTCTGTTAGTCACCGCGGGCGTGATCGGAAGTCGTGCAGTCAATGCCACAGATACCGCAAATCTTGCTCAAGGACGGCCATATACTGTCTCCCTCTCTGCCGAGCAGAGTTACCCCGACAGTGGAAACCGTGAATTGACCGACGGACGAAAGGGCACTGCATCATACTTGAGCCCTGAGTGGAGCGGTTACCATGTCTACAAGGGCCAGACTGTGGACATCATCCTGGACCTTGGCCAAACTGAGGCACTCAGCAACGTGACCGTCGGTCTGCTGGACCACCCAGCAGTAGGCATCATGCAGCCGATATACGTGGCGGCGGGGCTATCGGACGACGGTGAACACTGGCACGTTTGGGATGTGGTATATACACCAGCGCCCGCCTCCGGCGAATGGGCTGTCCCGAAGCGGGTCACGTACACACTGCCTGGGTCGGCCGTTCAAGCAGTAAAGGCACGCTATGTACGGATTCACATGCCTTTACAGATCACGGTCTTCGTCGACGAAATCGAGGTCACCGGGGTTCGCGGTGACCTCGCCGAGGCGAAGGCTCCAAGCTCCTTGGCCCAAGCGGGACTGCCGTCTTGGCCGAAAGGGGACCAGTTTGACCTGGCGCCGGTCGGTCCTTATCGCGCACCCGGAACAGGCACGGGTGATGTCCACGATGTCGTTCTCCTGCCGCTGAACCCTCCCGTTCGCTGGGACATCCCGCAGCTTCTCCCCTACATCACTTTCGGAGAACCAAGTGCCGAGCAGCATACCGCCAGCAGAGACGAACTACCTTGGGCACCGCGCGACTGGCTGTTCGATACCGTTCTCTTTACCCCCATAGCAACTGCACCCTCGGGACGCTTCTTCCACACTTTCAGTGAGCCAGGTTCGGTCTTTGAAGATTGGCTTTGGCTCATCGACACCTATTTTGCCCCCGACGGACCGCTGGTCTCCCTAGAGAAAAGTACAGCCTGGGCCGGCGCCCGCCTTGGTGATGCCATCCACAAAGTCAAAGTCATCCTGGCATTGCCATCGCCTAATCCAAGACAGACCAAGTTTTGGTCGGGAATCGACGAGTATCCGGCCGCCCGACAGTTCTTCGCGGCCAAAGGTCTGGTTACCAGTGAGGGTCACTTTTCTGGGACCCTACCAGAGCGCTGCGCCATCCTGGAATGGATGATCGGTGAGATCTACTCCCGCTGGCAACGGAGCGAGTTTCAGCGGCTGGAG
>JBLNBY010000080.1:0-2764 GCA_050260295.1 Bacteroidota bacterium | reverse complement strand
CTACAGGCGTTTCCAGATATCGAGTGGGTTGAGCCTGCCGGTTTCCTGCGGCGGGCGGCTGAACAAGTGCCCCGGCTCGAGTTTGTAGTCGTCCGGGTGCAAGCTGACCGAGCCGGCGCCGAAGACCCCGTTTTCGATCTGGCCGGTGCGGTCGCCGAGCTTGGCAAGACTCTGGGCGTCCCGGTTCAAATTCATACAACTACCCCGGAACGGTTTGGGGCAGTTCTTCTCTGGGCCACCGGGGGAGAGACGCATCTGGCCGAACTCGCCCCCGTTCTCGAGGCTCACAATCTTACACTCGGACCGGAAGGTCTCTGGCGCATTGACAATCCCCCCGAGCTCGTCGTCACCCCCGACGAGGAGTCCGTGTACCGGTGTCTAGGCCTTGTGCCTATACCTCCGGAGCTGCGGGATCGTCCGGGCATGGTGGAGCTGGCAGCCATAGGACAAGTTCCCCGCCTGGTCGAACTGGCTGACATTCAAGGTGATCTCCACGTTCATACGTCCTGGTCCGACGGACGGGCTTCCCTGGCGGAAATGGCCCGGGCGGCCGCCGCCCGCGGTTACCGCTATCTTGCCATCACCGATCACTCCGGTTCACTGCGAATCGCAAACGGCTTGGAACCCGAGCGGCTGCAGCTTCAGTGGGAAGAGCTCGACTGCACCCAGTCTGTTTTCCCCGATCTAGAACTGCTCCGGGGCAGCGAAATCGAGATCCACACCGACGGGCACCTGGATTACGATGAGGAGATCCGCAGCCGCCTCCAGTGGGTCAGTGCCTCGATCCACACGGGCTTTTCCGACGAGCCTGCCCAGGTCCGCAGGCGTCTCCTGGCAGCCATGACCGATCCCTCAACCTCCGTCATATCCCATCCCACGGGCCGCCGCCTGGGCCTGCGCCGTGCCTATGCCGTCACGCTCGAACATCTGATCGAGGACGCGCTGGCAACCGGCGTAGCTCTGGAGATCAACTGCTCCCTCGAGCGGCTGGACCTGAACCCGGAATGGGCCGAGGCTGCCTACCGGGCCGGAGTTCCCCTGACGATCGGCAGCGATGCTCATTCCCCCGCCGGACTGGCCGCGATGGAACTGGGTATCAAACTCGCCCGCCGTGCCGGCCTGCCCCCGGAAGCCATCCTCAATGCGCAGCCTATCACCGTCTTGCGCGAACATGGCGAGCGCCGCCGCCGTTCCGGCAAGTAGTGCGGTGTTCACCGGCGGTTCACTGGTAGACCACCGGCAGTTTGCTGCAGGGTCACCGCGGGGTTGACCGCAGGACCTCCAGAAGGTGCTGCAGCTCGTCCGGGAGGGGTGCATCCAGGATCATCTCCCGCCGGTCCGTTGGGTGAGGAAAGCGCAGCCGCCAGGCGTGCAGAGCCATCCGCTGAAACGTATGCGTCTTGGCCCGCCCTGCGTCTGCTGGCAGCGTTGCCGCACCGGCAGTCCGCTCCTCCTCGCCCAGCCCGTAGAGGGGGTCGCCGAGGATCGGCCATCCGGCCGCCGCCAGGTGGACGCGGATCTGGTGGGTTCTCCCCGTCACCGGGTGAACTGCCACCAGCGCCAGATATGGTGGGAAGACTTCGAGACAGCGGTACTCGGTGCGGGCGGGTCGGCCGGCTACACACACCTGCTGCCGGCTGGAATGGCCTGGTACACGGGCAAGCGGCCAGTCGATGGTACCGCTTGCAGGAGGAGCTAGCCACCCGTCGGAACGGCGACGCACCACCGTCACCAACGCCAGATACTCCTTATACACCTGCCCCTTGTCTAAGGCTTCCTGCAGCCGATGGTGGGCATGGGGGTTGCGGGCGAAAAGGACGATGCCGGATGTCTCCCGGTCGAGCCGGTGAACGGGGTGAACCATGATATCGCGGCCGGTATCGGCGTCCTGGGTTCCGGGCTTAGGATCCTGACTTCGTAGCTCATCACCTTGGGTTCCGAGCTCCTTCAAGAGGTGGTAGGCGACGCCGTTGGCCAGCGTTCCCGCACGCTCCCGTTTGACCGGGTGGGTCAGCATGCCTGCGGGCTTGGCAACGGCGAGGATGGCTTCGTCCTCATAGAGGATGTGGAGGGGCATCGCCTCCGGTTCAACCGGAGGTATCTCGGGTGCTTCTGAACGGCCGGTCGCAAACCTCTCCGCCGGATCGCCCACCAACTCGATCAGGTCACCGGGTTGCAGCCGGTAGCCGGTGCGGGTCGGCTGGCCGTTCACCAGGATGCCGCCGGTGCGCTTGAGGCGTCGCACTAACCGCAGGGAGACACCCTTCCTGCGGAGAACTTCGCCCAGGGGGCGACCGCTGCTAGAATCCTCGGGACTTACTTTCCAGGAAAACCAGACTGTTTGTGGCATCTATCTGTCCGATAAGGCTAGTTGCTTCGGCGCGTCGGTCAATTCTCATGGTTATAATGACATGAGTGGGCATCCATATCCAGATCCAGCCCCGCGTGAATCAGCTTTTTGGCTGGCAGGAGGCGAGACGATTGCACAGGAGGCAGGAGGCGCAATCCCTGCGGGAAGTGCTTTTGCAGCTGGCGCGGGCCCGGGGAGGAGCGGGGGCGGAGACTCCCGTCGCCCGGCTCGTTACCGAACTGGCTTCTCCTTGGGTTGATGCCTGCCACAGGGATAAGTTTGGTAACCTCTGGTTGATCCGCAAACCACGCCGGGAAGCCAGTGGACCCCGTATCATGCTGGCCGCCCACATGGATGAAATTGGCTGGCTGGTGAGCGGCATCGAGAACGGAGGTTTCCTGCGTTTGCGGCCGC
>JBLNBY010000079.1:0-7668 GCA_050260295.1 Bacteroidota bacterium | reverse complement strand
CGCTGCTGTCGCTGCCGCCGGCCGCCGGGCTTGCTTCTCCATGATGGCCTTGGTTACCCGTGCCACCTTGTACAGCTCCTCGGCCGGTGCTGTGGCGGGGGTCACAAGGAAGGAGGTGGTGCCGTGAAGGGCGTGGGCGCGGGCGATACCGGCGAGCGCCTCAACGGTGCCATCGAGGGCATCCAGGCCACCTCCGCCGTGAATGTGGACATCCACATACCCGGGAACGACGTAGAAGCGGGTGGCATCCACCTCCTTCGCCGCCACAGCCCGGACCGGGTCGAAATCCCCTTCCTTACCGACGAAGGTGATCTTCTCGCCTTCAACCAGTACTACCCCGGCGGGTATGACCTCTTCGGCCGTGATCACCGTACCGCCGTGTATCAACCAGCTTGCCATCTCGTCTCGTGGCCTCCTCTTCCCGGTACTACTACCCCCAGCACGGCCGGATGTGCGGCACCCGTTGCTGCCGGGAGGTTATTGGCGATTCCCAGCACAGTTGCTGCCCCCAGAACTGCAAATCCTATGGCTTCTTTCGCACCCGCAGGCCATTCGTCCTCCAAAGGTGCTTCTATTGCGACAGTGCCGGAAATTGACCCAGCCATTTCCTGCTCGAACATGCGAACGAGGGTACGATTGTAGCTCCCCCCACCGGTCACCAGCACCCGGTCGAGCCGTCCGCCCGTTCGTGGCAGGATCCAGCGCCGGTACTGGTCAACGATGCTGGCAGCCGTGAGCAGGGTAGCCGTGGCAACCGTATCAGCCGGTCTGAGCCCACGTGCTGCCGCGCGGTCCAAAAGGCGCCGGACATACTCCGGTCCGAAATACTCCCGCCCGGTCGTCTTGGGCGGTGCCTGGGAAAAATAAGGATCTTGCAGAAGCTCCTGCACCAGATCACGATCGGTCTCGCCCTGAGCCGCCCACTCCCCGTCGCGATCAAAGTGCAGCTGGCCTCCGCTGAGAGCAGCCACCACCGCGTCGATGACCATATTCCCGGGGCCGGTGTCGAAGGCAAAGATTGCCCCCTGTCCCAGCGGGCCAGGCAGGCAGGTCGCATTTCCGATCCCGCCCACATTCTGCAGCACCAGCACCTGGCCGGGGTCAAAGTAGAGCAGGGCGTCGAAATAAGCGATGAGCGGCGCTCCCTGACCTCCAGCTGCCATGTCCCTGACCCGGAAATCCGCTACAGTGGTAATACCGGTGCGCTCGGCGATGACCGCTGGCTCACCTATTTGCAGAGTCGATCTGGTCTGAAACGGCCCGACCTGCTCCGGCTTGGGGATGTGGTAGACGGTCTGTCCATGGGAGGCGATCAGGTCGACTTCGTCCGGGGAGATCCCGTTCTCTGCCAAAAGCCGGAGGGCCGCGGCGGCGAAGGCTTCGCCCAGGGCGAAGTTCCAGCGGCAGATGTCATCGACCCGGCCTGTCTCGGGTGAACAAAGCTGCAGGATCGACTGGCGGACGGCGTCGGGGTAGGGTTCTTCGCGATAGGCCAAGAGCCGCAGGCCCCGCCGCCGGGCGGCGGCCTGGGGAACGACAGCGGGCACTGCCCCTGAATTGGCAGCCCCCCGGCCCTGCTCAGTTTCCTGGCCAAAACCAAAGAGTACTGCCGGATCGATCTCCACCAGCGCTGCGTCAATGCCATCGGCTGACGTCCCGGACATCAGGCCGATCGCCTTCAGTCTCCCTCTCCCCGTCATAACCATTTGAGCGCCTCTCTCACCCGGCCGCCTGCCTGGGCCAAAGCCGCCGCTGCCTTCTCCCGGGTGGTATCCCCCAGCAGCATCACCAGCGCCAGCTTCGTGTCACTTCCCGCCGCGGCCAGCGCAGCCTGGGCTTGCGCCTCCCCACATCCGGCCGCCTGCATCAGGATGCTTACGGCACGCCGGCGCAGCTTCGTGTTGGTAGCCCGCATGTCCACCATCAGATTGCTGTAGACCCGGCCCAGCCGGATCATGACCGCCGTACTCATCATGTTGAGGACCAGTTTCTGGGCAGTCCCCGCCTTCATCCTGGTCGAGCCCATGATCACTTCCGGCCCGACCACCGGAGCAATCGTGATCTCCGCCAGACTACTCATGGGAGTGTCCGCATTGCAGACCAGGGCAATTCTCCCCGCCCCCACCGCCGCCGCCTGCCGTAGCGCTCCGATGACAAAAGGCGTTCGCCCACTGGCAGCAATTCCCACCACAATGTCGCCGGACCGTACGCCGCGACGAACGAGCTCTTCTTTACCGGCTTCCTCGTCGTCTTCCGCCCCTTCTGTAGCCAGCGCGAACGCTCCTGCCCCCCCGGCAATGACTGCCTGCACCAGCTGGGGATCGGTGCCGAAGGTGGGAGGAAGCTCGGCGGCATCCAGGGCACCGAGGCGGCCACTCGTACCGGCACCGACATAGAAAAGCCGGCCTCCCCGGGACAACGCGGCCGCGATCTTCTCCACTGCCAACGCAATCCTGGGAAGCTCCTTCTCCACCGCCGCCGCCACGGTCTTGTCCTCATCGTTCATACGGCGCAAAACCTCGAGCGTCGGAAGGGTATCCAGATCCAACGTCAGCGGGTTGCGGCCCTCGGTGGTCAATTGCTCCAGTGATTCCTTCATACGGCGAAATCCTCCTCCAACGGGCTGACCATTGAAGTTCTTCGACAAGGCCCGCCGTCTTCCTCTGCCGGGGACAGGCATAACCACGGTGCTCGACGCCCATAATAGCCAGGAAATCGGTCTGCTCACCCAAGGGTCGAGGCAGGACGAGAATCTACGGACAAAATTGCAATGTTTCTGAAGGCGTTCGCACGCTGGCCGCGAGGTCCATTTGGCCAATGGCGTCGGCACAGGCGTGGAGCTCGTGCTGCGCTCAAACCTAGACTTGGTCTTCGGGCCTCGGCCCGAGAGTTTGGCTCTGGCCGGCGCGCCGGCTAGTGGCCAGTTTCTGGGTGTTCCTGGCACTCGTAGCCCGCACGAGAAGCCAAGGAGGGAAAGCCAATTGGCTCAGGATAAACCTGCCCCGGACATGATTGACTCTTCCCGGGCTTCCTTACCCGGTCTGGCGGCCACCGCGGCAACCAGCCCGGGGGGTCAGACCAGTCAACAAGGGTCGCCAGGCAACTACCTTTCTGAGCGCCCGGCGGAATTACCGCGCTCCTATGGGAAGGACCGCTTGGTCATCCTGGTGCGAGATCCCCGCTGGCTCTTTGCCTACTGGGAGTTGACCGCCAGTACATGGGAACGAGCTCGAGCGCAGGTCTCTACGTCCGAGTGGGATCAAGGACGAACGACCCTTCGGCTGCTTCCTGCCAGTGTTCTCCCCGCCCTGAATGCCGGCGGACCCGGTGACACCAGTACAGCCGATGCCAGGGCGGTCACTTCGCCGGAGTCTCAACCGATCTGGCAGGCAGAAGTAGGCATTGCCGACAACTGGTACATCGAACTCCCCACCCATGTCATGTCCTTTACATCCTTGCACGCCGAACTCGGTCGCAGCCTTCCCAGCGGAAGATTCGTACCGCTCGTGCAATCAAACATTGCTTTTCTACCGCCTCGAGACATCAGCCCGCTCCAGGATTCGCAATGGCTGACGATCGAGGAAGTGTGGCAGCGGTTCGTCGGACTGCCGCCCGGAACCTCCTCGGAAGCCCTCATCCGTGCCATCCGGGCACGCTATTCCCGCGAGGCTTTTTCCCCGGGGATCGGCGCACCCCTTCTGATGAGTCCGGGCCTCAGCCCCGGATTCTCCCCCGGCGCGTGGCAAGGAGGCCCGGGGGCGGCCCGTCAATTCTGGCTCACCGTCAGTACCGACCTCATCCTCTACGGAGCCACCGAACCGGGCGCGACCGTCACCGTGGGTGGACAGCCCGTAGAAGCCGGTGTCGACGGGAGTTTCCAGTTACGCTTCCACCTGGTCGACGGTGAATTGGTGCTGCCCGTAACCGCCCGCCAGCCACAGACCGGCCAGACCTGCGAGACCATCATCCGCGTCCGCCGGGAGGCCGCGGGATAAACGCTCAATTGCAAAATCTCTTACCGCAAATAGACAGCCGACGGCCCTACCGAGCGCGCCTCTGGTTTTCCGTCGGCGGAAAGGGGTTGCCATGTCCACCGATAGACTTCCCGGGTTACCTATTCACCTCAAAGCTGGTGAACCGCAGGGCTACCTCGCGCTGGTCCTGCATGCCCATCTGCCCTATATCCGCCATCGTGGCAACGAACACCAGCTGGAGGAAGAGTGGTTCTACGAGGCTCTTACCGAAACCTACATACCGCTGCTCAACATGATGCTGCGGCTCCGGGACGAAGGCGTGCCTTTCCAGCTCAGCATGTCGCTCACCCCGCCCCTCCTGCACATGCTTGACGATGAGTTGCTGATCGACCGTTACGTACGCCGTCTAGAGCTCCTCATCGAACTGGCGGAGAAAGAGGTCGAGCGCACCCGGTGGCATTCCCGCCTCGCCCCCGTGGCCCAGATGTATCTTGAGCTCTTCCACCATACCCACACTTCTTTCGTCTACCGCTTCGGTCGGCGGGTCATCCCGCATTTCCGTTCACTGCAGGAGAGCGGCCACCTGGAGATACTGGGCTCGGCGGCCACCCACGGTTACCTGCCGCTGATGGATCTCTATCCGGAGGCAGTCCGGGCCCAGATCGAAGTGGGCGTGGAAAGCTACCGCCGGGCGTTCGGCCGGGTCCCCGTCAGCTTCTGGCTGCCGGAGTGCGGCTACACACCCGTAGCTGACAAACTACTGGTCCAGGCCGGTGTACGGGCAACCTTCCTCGACAGTCACGGGCTGCTCTTTGGCGTGCCCCGGCCTCGCTACGCCGTCTACGCCCCCGTATACTCGCCGACGGGCCTGGCTTGTTTTGGACGGGATTGGGAGTCTTCCAAACAAGTGTGGAGCGCCGATGAGGGGTATCCAGGCGACCCCGCCTACCGGGAGTTCTACCGCGATATCGGCTGGGATCTCGATTTCGAGTACCTGCGGCCGTATTTGAAAGGCAACTTCCGCCACGCACTGGGGATCAAATACCACCGTGTAACGGAGCGGGGCAACCCGGACAAGGATTTCTACGATCCACTGGCGGCCCGTGAGCGGGCGGCGGTTCACGCCGGTAACTTCCTCTTCAACCGTGAACATCAGATCGAGTACCTCCGCACCCGTATGGACGGGCCACCGGTGGTTCTCGCCCCTTACGATGCTGAGCTCTTCGGCCACTGGTGGTGGGAGGGCCCTCTATTCCTGGAGTACTTTCTGCGTAAGACCGCATATGATCAGGTAACCATAGCGACAATCACGCCTGGTACGTATCTGAGCCGCTACAAGCGGCATCAGGTGGTAACGCCGTCGGTGTCCAGCTGGGGCTACAAGGGATATCACGAGGTCTGGCTGGAAGGCTCGAATGACTGGATTTACCGGCATCTGCATCATGCCACTGAACGGATGATCGAGTGGGCCAACCGGTCAGAGCCGGCGTATCCGGCCCGGGTACAGGCACAGGCGCCGGCACGTGGCACGAAAGCTCCCGACACGGCCGATGAAGCCGGCCGAGCCGGGCCCGCTGGGGTCGACGAACGTGGGTTTGAGCGGCAAAGAGCACTTAATCAAGCGGCACGGGAGTTGCTGCTGGCGCAGAGCAGCGACTGGGCCTTCATCATGAAAACCGGCACAGTGGTGGAGTATGCGCGGCTACGGTTGACCCAGCATGTACAGCGCTTCCACCGGCTGGTGGACATGGTCGAAGCCAACCAGATCGATCCTGAGTTCGTGGCGGACCTGGAATCCCAGGACAACGTCTTTCCCTTCGTTGATTACCGCCTCTACCGCACCGACGGGCTGCCCCGTGATTTGCAGTACCGGAGTTTCACAGAAAGGAGTACGGGCGGGCCGTTCCCGGTCGCAACCGCAACCTGACGGTATCAAACTCAAACTCTTCGCCACGCGCCAAGTGGAGGAGCCGGCTGGCGTGCGCTCCGGCACACTCATGGGTAAATCCGATAACCTAGGGGAGGGACGCCGGGATGGCGCAAGTTGCACCAAACAACTCTCGACCGTAAGGCTTGCAGTTACTTCGCACCATCAGCCCTGCCACCACCGGTCGATGCATACCGCGCTGGAACTGTCCGCGAAGGCACAACCTGGGCAACCTGCGCCGGTACTACCTGTTGACCGTCGGCCTTCGTCTGCTCCCGAACTACCTCGAACCAGTCCACCCCGTTCCCCTGACTGTCGACCCAACCCCGGAGGGCTGCGCCGTCCGTGGCATTTCCAGGTCGGGAGAGGGCGGCAACCCCCGCCCTCCCCCAATCGCTCCGTAGATACTCCTGCCACACCCGCTGGTACAGCCCTGCAACTGCTTCACTGATGCAGTTCCAACTATAGATGGTCTCTACGTCCTGGCGTGCGGCCAGGCGCAGGCGCTCCCGCAGCTCCGGTGAACCGAGCAGCGCCATGATCTGGTGCGCCACGGCCTGAGAGTTGCCGGGATAGGCCTTGAGACCATTCCGGCCGTGCTCGATGATCTCCCCCAATCCTCCGGTGTCAGACACAACCACCGGCACCCCCGCGGCCATTGCCTCGAGGGCGACGATGCCAAACGGTTCGTAGGTGCTGGGAAAGACCGCCACATCCGCCACGGCCAACAGGCCGTTGCGGGTATGATCATCGATGAACCCCGTGAAGAAGATCCGGTCGAATACGCCCAGGTCTCGTGCCCTGGCCTTGAGCTCCGCCTCCTGCGGACCGCTCCCCGAGATGACGAACTTTGTCTTGGGGAAGTAAGCGAGGATCCGGGGAATGGCGTCAAGCAACACCCAGACCCCTTTCTCCGGTACCAGACGGCCCATGAAGAATACGATATTCTCATCGGGGGCAGCGTGACGGTTGCGGAAGCCGACCAGATCATCCGGCAGCCGATCGCGGCACCGGTCCGGAACCACGCCGTTGGGAATGACGTTCACCTTATCGGCAGGGAGCTGGAAAATCCCCCGGAGCTCACTCTTCATGTATTGACTGCAACAGATCACCTGCCAGGCCTCGTATGTCAACCACCACTCCACGTTGCTGATATACCGCTGCAGGTCATTGTGGAGCCCCCGGTTCCTGCCATGCTCGGTGGCGTGAATGGTAGCGACCAGTGGCCGGCCCAGACCGTGCTTGAGCAGCTTGGCCGCATAGGCCGCCAGCCAATCGTGCGCATGAATGATCTCGATCCCCGGCATGATACCAGCCTTCAAGACTTCTTCGACCAGGCCGAGGTTTAGTTGCAGTATCGAACTCAGGAAGTCTGGAGGGTTTGGATTTTCCGCGCCGGTTCTCAGCACCCGCACCCCGTTGATCATTTCGTCGCGGGGCAATCGCCCGTCCCCGGCTGTAGCCACCACAACCTCATGCCCGTGGTGAACAAGGTGCTCCGACAGTTCAGCCACGTGGCGGGCCAGCCCCCCCACCACCCGCGGCGGATACTCCCAGCTCAACATCAACACCCGCATCGGCACGCGCCCTCCCTGCTGATAGCAATCCTCGCCCGGCTAGGTCCTGTCTTGGGGTTCCAATCCTGGTATTCCAGCCGGCAGCGGGATTATTGTGTCCACTGAGGCAGCACACCTAAACCGGTATCGCCTGATCTTGCGTCCCCAGGAAACATTTGGTATAGTTCGGTTGTATGCTCTCGTTTCGAAC
>JBLNBY010000078.1:0-4678 GCA_050260295.1 Bacteroidota bacterium | reverse complement strand
CACTGATCGGGAGTGCCGTCACCGTTCCTGTCTTTGGTCAAAGCCTTTGCTTTCCGGACGAAATCGTCCCAGGTATCCGCACCGGAAGGAGCCGTGACCCCCGCAGCGTCGAACAGCTCGGGATTATACATGATGGAAGCCGGGCCGCCGGTGATGGGTAGTCCATATAGCTTGCCCTCATAGTGCCCGTATTTGACGAAGTCCGGAAAGAATCGGCTAAGATATGACGCTTCCACTTGCTGTTCCAACGGCAGGAAGAAGCCGGCCCGGGCAAACTCCGCGAACTGGAAGCTCCACATGAAAACCACATCGGGCGGCATCCCGGCTGCAGTAAGGGTTTGCAGCTTCTGATTGATATAGCCGCCCCCGGAATAGATTAGCTCGATTTTGACATTGGGGTGGGAGGCGCGGAAACGTTCGAACTGTTTTTCCAGGGTGGATTTGACTTGCTCTTCCACTCCGTACCCGATCAACACCTGTAACTGTACCAAACGCGAGTCGGCAGCCGAAGCCAGTGGCGTAGCGGCCGCAACGAGCAGGGCCAGAATCAGCCCCAAAAGGCCAAGCAATACCACTATCCGGGTTGACGAGGTTGCGGAATTGCGCCGTAAGCCAAACAACAGCGACACCTTCCTTTCCAACTGTCTACGCTGGAAAGTTCCCTGGCGTGATGCTCGATCCCTCCTGCGGGTGCACTAGGTTCACGGGTGATGTTCTCCGTGGAGCCCGTGCTACCCATGACGATGCAGCCAACCAAGCGGCACCTGAGTCGCCAGCAGCGGTTCGTAAGCCCGCCACTCGGTCTGAACGTGGTGCAATTGGGTTTCCGGCTCCACCGGGAGAAAGAGAATCTCCGCCGTTTGTGCCGCCCTTTGAGAAGTCGCGCAGAAGCTTTCCGGCACGGTAAGTACAGCCTGCACCCCTTTTGCCACCAGGAAGTTGGTTACGGCCAACCGGCGCTGGTGAGTTGCACTGGCGGCAGGATTGGCAAACCGCTTCTCCTGATCCGGATGCTCCGAATCCCAGACGACGAGTTCTCTGGCCTCGACAAGGGTAGAAATCGTCTGACCGTCAGAACCGACCGGCGCTGCAACCCGCATCGCTCTCTCACCTCGTATATGACAATGGGGTCTTTGCGTCTCCTGCACGCAATGTACTGGAAACAACGGCAGAACCAGGGCAACGGCGGGGGCTGGGGGTGCTTCCACCCCTTGCCTTGCCATCGCCATTGTACCACGCCGGCCACCGCCCGGGGGGCAATCACCGTTAAGCTTGCTCGGAAAAGTCGGAAACCGTGGGAAAGAAGAAGTGCTGCGATTCGGAGAAGGGAGAAGGAATATAGGTGAGGCTGGATAAGAAGAGGGGGAGTACCAGATACGTTTACATTCGTGCCGCAGTCATGACCGGGGCCGGGCAGCGCTCAGCGCCAAGGCCACCTGGAAATGTGGGAAGGAGTTCAGGACCTATGTACCGCGGCCTACTGCCCCCGGTCATTCTGACCCTGGTCGTAGGGTACCTGCTGGTGCTGGGAGCATCCAACAGGACATTACGGTGGTTTTTCAAACCAGCGCCCATCGTCCTTTTGATTGTTCTTGCTGCTGGCAGCAAGACACCGGACACCGGCTACAAATCTCTATTGGTGGCCGGTCTGACGGCTTCAGTCTTGGGAGACGTTTTCCTACTCGAACTGAAGGGCCGCTGGTTTATGGCGGGATTGTCCTCGTTTCTCATTGCCCAGGTTCTTTACTTCTCTGCCTTTCTGACCCGTGCACGCTTTGGCGTGATCACCATTGTCGTGCTTGTGGCAATCGGACTCTACACGATCCTGTTGCTGCGCGGACTACAACCAGGCGTACGGGCAGCAGGCGGGCAAACGCTCTGGAAGGCGGTGATTGCCTACACGGCAGCGATCTCACTTATGGTTTTGGCAGCCGCGTCCGGCAGTGACTGGCGGGCGACCACGGGGGCGCTGTTGTTTTATGCGTCCGACTCACTACTTGCCTGGGACAGATTCGTTCGGCGCTTTGGGTGGGCAGAATACGGGGTCATGGTGACATACTACGCCGCACAGTTCCTTATCGTCAGCAGCATAAATCAATGACTGCGGTAATTTGACGTGAGTCAGGAGGAATCGCGATGGCTATCGTGGGCGGATTGTTGATTGGGATTGGCCTCGGCAAGCTGCTCGGAGATATGGGTGCCTGGATCTTGATCAGCTTGGGCGCAGGGTTCATCTTCCAACACATCGGCAATGAAATCGGGCCGCAGAACTGGCCGTTTTTCCGTCAACGACCCGGCCCAGGGGCATGACACGATAACGCCATGGGCTGGGCTGGCCGTTCCGGTTAGCCCGGCTTCCGTGAATTTAACATAATATCCATTTTGCGAAATACAGACTTCATCGTGGCTTGCTGTTCTTGACCTACACCTGAACGAGCCGATCAGGTCGCCCCTACCTGGTTGATCCCGGCATCAAACTACCGTTTGCAAACATAGATGCGTATGATATACTGCAGAAGACAGGGTTGGGTTTTCCTGGACAACAGAGCGGGTTGATCAGCCAGCCCGTACCGCACGCTTCACCGGAGGGGGCTACGCAAGATGCCGCACCGCAAGGAATCGCTCAGTCCCCGGCAGCAACAGATCCTTGACTTCATCCGCCAGGAGGTCGAACGGAAGGGTTACCCGCCATCCGTTCGTGAGATTGGGCAGGCCGTGGGACTTAAGTCGTCCGCCACCGTACATGGTCATCTCAACCGGCTCGAGGCCAAGGGCCTGCTGCGCCGTGATCCAACCAAGCCACGGGCGATCGAGTTGTTAGGTCTTGATACGGCCCGTGCCGCCGCGGTCAACGTACCGGTCGTGGACCGGGATACGGCCGGACAACCCATCCTGTCCACAGAGAATGTTGAACAGCATGTGCCGCTTCCAGCCAACTTCTTCGGCCGCAGCGAAGATGTGTTTGCTCTCTGGATGCGCGGTGACAGCATGATCGGTGCTGGCATCATGGATGGAGACCTGGTGGTTGTTGCTCGCCAGGCGGCTGCTGACGACGGCGATATCGTGGTAGCGTTACTCGGCAATGAGACAACGGTAAAACGGTTTTTCAAAGAAGACGGGCGCGTGCGTCTGCAGCCGGAAAACCCGCGGGCAGAACCCATCCATGCCGAGAACGTCAAGATCCTGGGCAAAGTGATTGGCCTGTTGCGGCGGTTCTAAAGTCACCTGGCATAGGGTGGCAGGCTGGTACGACACGCCCGCCACCCTATGCCGGGACTACCCACCTTGGCGGCGGGCGTCTTGGTTACGAGGGAACAATCCCATCCCTCAACGCTTCAGGGATCCTTCCCAGCGACTGAGTTCCGTCCGATACTCTTCGGGGGTTAGCACGTCGGCCCCCGTAAGCTCATGGCGGACGATGTACCGGGCCTCGTCCATTTCCAGGCGCAGGTGCATCTTTTGGAAGCAACGCCGTTTGCCGCTACCAATGATCTCCTTTTGCACGAAATACCGGTAGGGTGCTCCCTCTTCTGCCTCTCCCACCTCGTCGGTAAGACGGATTCTCACGGAGATCGGCTCACCACAGCGCCGGCAGCGTACGTATACTTTGATGGCATTCTCGCCATCCCAGGTTACGGGGATGGCTATCGAAGGGGCCGCGCCTGTTTGGCGTGGCACGTCACCACGGTCGCGACCCTGGCTGAATAGTCGTCGTACGAGATTACCAAGTCCCATCGTCTGCGCAAATGGCCACTACCGGCGCTGCGAAAGCCTCCTTTACCTTTACCCTTACCTCACCTTACCTTAACCTTGCCTTACCCTTACCCTATGCTCCCCCTGCGCCCATCGCCAGTTGCTCTCCGGTAGATTTGACAGAGCTCATGCTGTGGGCAGCGCCATTAATCCCTCCGGCAGCGCGCAGGGCTTTCATCTCGTCCAGCTCAGCGTTGCTGATACCAAGGATGGTAAAGAACATTTCCAGGGCCTGTTCTTCTCCATGGAGTCTGGGGTTGCTGTGGTCGCTGGATGCAAGAAGGGGTAGCGCCCGGTACCGCATTTTTGCCTCGCGGTACGCCGGCTCTACCCCTTCTGTCTCGACTTCAACCATCAACTCTTCATACACAGCCCGCCGTGCCGTCGCCTGCTGCTCCCAAAAGTTCGGATCCGACATTTGCGGGCTCGCCAACAGGTCCTGCTTAGCCAAGCGCTTGAATTTCTTCAGCGCCCGCAGGACGTCCTCCTGCGCAACCTGGTGCACAGCCCATCCCCCCCTTTGGATGTCGGCCGCTTTTATTCGTATTTCGACGGAGGGCGGCCCTCCTCCTTCTTGGGAATACCAATTGGACTGTGAACCTCTTTCGCCTACTTCACTGTCGGTAGCATCCTTCCCTTCCTTTAGCAAGGTATGCGGATTACCGGGATGTGCCTGACTCTTGGATCCGATAAACCGTCATTACGTACGCACCATCTTGCTCCTTACGCAGGCCAAACTCCAGCTTATCCTGGGACAACGCCTGGTTCAGAAATGTGATCAGACGTTGCAACTCGCCGCTTAATCTGAGACGCTCACTGCCCACAACCACGGGGCGTGAATACACCGGATCCGTCCCCTTCGTTCCAGCCATTCCCAATTGTCCCTACTTTCCCACTTTGATACCGTACCGCGCCAGTTTGGCCG
>JBLNBY010000077.1:0-8329 GCA_050260295.1 Bacteroidota bacterium | reverse complement strand
GATGACTCAAGGCGTCAGCCCGCCTCAGGGTGCCTTGTCAAAGATAACGCCTGCCGTAAACGCGGTGCTCCAGACCCGTTAGTTCCGATGTGATGCAGGGAGGCACTGGTCACGGCTGCAGGATGGCATTCGCCATCCTGCAGCCAGCCAGGGTCCTGCGGGACCGATTTCTGCTGCATCTTCGGATGCGGGAAGCCCAATCCTTGCGCAGCGACCTGAGGTGGTAAGTGATGGTTCGCAGTCGACGCCTTAATCTATACTTAGCCATCCTGACTGTATTGTTAATCACTTTGTTGGGCGGCAAGCCTGCTCCGGGATTGGCCTCAGTGCCTCTGGGGGCGCCTGTACCTGATCAGATCGTCCTTAGTTGGATCGATGATCCTTCTACGACTATGGCGATAAGCTGGCGCACAAGCCCGGATGTTACGGGTACTATAGTTCAGTATTGGCCGATATCCGAGAGTTCCAGCCGTGCTTCCGAGTCGGATGCAATTACCGTAAAAGATGAACCACTCCCACAGGAAAGTGTACGGCAGGTCGAGGGATCTTCGTTCTTATGGGCCTCCAGCCATGGAGAGATGCGTATCCATCGGGTGCAGCTCACCTCGCTATCTCCGGGTACTACCTATGCTTACCGTGTTGGTGACGGAAGCGAAACCAGGTGGAGTAGTATCTACACGTTTTCTACAGCTCCGACCTCTGCTTCGACTGTTTCTCTGTTAGTCGTGACGGATTCACAGGCACCGCCCGGACAGTACACAGCTTGGCGTTACACGTTAAAAGCAGCTCTGTCTGACGAACTACTGGAGCAGTTTATAGTGCATGCCGGTGATATAGTGGATATAGGGGGTGATGAACTACACTGGGAACAATGGTTCGACGCCGCTGCCGATCTTATTGCTTGCAATCCGCTGCTGGTTGCTTTAGGCAATCACGAACTGCTACAAGATAAGGGGGCAATGGCCTTCCGTAGTCATTTTTATGTATCTGATAATAATCCCCTCTCTTACTCACTTACGTACGGGAACTTGCTTCATATTGTGGTTCTTGACAGTGAGGCGAGAGGAGCCGTCGATGTAGCGGAACAGCGGCGCTTCCTTGAGCAGGACTTAGCAGCGCATAAAGACTTGCCGTGGACGGTTGTGGTGATGCATAGGCCGCCGCATTCAACGGTACGTTCGTGGTCCAACGAAGACGTATTGTCTAACTACGTTCCGCTTTTCGAAGAATACGGGGTTGACCTGGTTATAGCAGGACATGATCACACTTACGCCCGCAGTTTCCCGATGCGTGAGAGGGAAGTTGCAAGCGACGACCCGCTTTGCCTGGCTGAAGGCATTGTGTACGTAACCGCCGGCCGGGCAGGTGCTAAGGGATCGCCGCGTGACATTTACAAGCCTAGCTGGGCAGCGATGTACTGCGGTGGCGTACCGCCTATGTACCTCAATCTTGTTTTTTCTAAGGACGAGGTGCGCGTCGTAAGCCGGTTCGTGAGCGGGGTGATCCTGGAAGACGTCATTCTGAAGAAGTAAAGGGAGAAGTTCGTGGCGCAGTTCTCTCAGGCCCTTTATGGCAACGGAACGGGGAGTAAAGAGTATGAGGTTCTTGAACCGTTAGCGACAGGAGGCGGTTTGGGTGAGGAAGAGGATTATTAGAGCACTGGCCATCACGTATGGCCTGGTGTTTACATCATTGCTTGCATCAATAATCAGTATCACAATAGCAACGATCCTGGTACCCGCTGTGCCGGCAGTCACAGCCGGGTCGTATGTAGGACGCGAAACGCCCGACCAGGTGGCATTGAGCTGGGTGGATGACCCGCGGACGACCGTCGCCATCAAGTGGCGGACCAGAGTGGACGTAACCGGAACGCAAGTGGAATACTGGGAAGCGCCAGCGGGTGAACCGGCGGCTGATACAAGCCCGGATAGCGTACCGCCCGCCGACCGCCAGCAGGTCTCCGGCTTGTCCTTTGAATGGACTTCTAATCTGGGGAGCATGAGAATTCATGAAGTACAGCTTACCGGCCTGAAGCCCGGTACGCGTTACGCCTATCGAGTTGGTGACGGCAGTTCGGAAGGGTGGAGCGCGGTTCACTACTTCACGACCGCGCCGGAGGCGGCTGGCATCGTATCGATCTTGGTCTTCGGCGATTCGCAGAGTTATGCCACCAACTACAACCTGTGGCGGCAGACACTGCAAACGGCATTGAAGGATGACCTCGCCGAGCAGTTCATCCTGCATACCGGCGACCTCGTGGATGTCGGATCCGCCCAGCTGCATTGGGAGACCTGGTTTCGGGCAACCTGCGGTGTGTTGGAAAAAATCCCCTTCTTCCCTGCGCTGGGAAATCATGAAAATGCGCGGGGAGGCGCTGTTTGCCTGCAGACTCACTTCCAGTTGCCTACCAACGGGCCGGAAGAGCTGCGGGAGCTTGTTTATTCCTTCACCTACGGCAACGTCCACGTTGTTATCCTCAACAGTGAAGCCTCGGGCAGCGCCATTGAGGCGCAGAGGCGGTTCTTGGAAGAAGACCTGGTGCAACACCAGGATAAGACCTGGAAGATCGTTGTTTTTCACCGCACCGCTTACAATGTCAAATGGGGGCGCGGCAATCCCGACCTGATCATTAATTACACCCCTGTTTTTGAACGGTACGGCGTCGACCTCGTCCTCAACGGCCACGACCACTCCTACGCCCGCAGCTTTCCTATCCGCGCCGGGCAGACAGCAGCCAGCCCCACCGATCTGTCCGGCGGTGTAGTCTATATAGTTACCGGCCGGTCGGGGGTTAAGACCTACACAGACACGTTCCAGCCGCAGTGGGCAGCAGCCTTCGGTGACGGCACCCGCCAGCCCAACTATATAAACTTGATCTTCCAGGGCCGGCAGGTTCACATCATCAGCAGGTATGTGGACGGCACAGTCATCGACGACGTTGTGCTGAGCAAGTAGATGTAAAGATTGCCAAAATCAAGATCGTACAGGTCCGGGGCGCTCTAGCCGAGGCCGGCTGGCGATCCGTCCGTGTACGCCGCTCGAATTGAGCGCCCTTCGCTCTTCAGTTCATAGAGTCTTTTCACTTTCAAGTCTCCCAGCATGACTCGGTTGTGACCCCCCCACCCTTGGTGGAATCGGTAGGTGTCCTTCCCTGGGTGGGTCATTTTCATTCCAGCGTTTCTGGGTCAGTTTACAACCGGTGCTGACGCTTTCGCGTAGTACTCGGGCTGTCGTGCAGCAATGGGGCGCTGCGGATGGGGAAGGAGGAAGTTCATCGGTGAACCGCTGCCGTCCTCTGTTCATAGAATGATCTGGTTTTCCTGCACTCTGCGCGACCGGGAGACAGACTGAGTGACCGAAGGCGGCGCCGCAAAGGGCCCTCCTTTTTAATAACAAGAACGACTCGCGACACCTTGACCCATTCCTGGTAGCACCATAGGATGAGGAATGAGGAGACAAGAGCCTGGCGAAGAGGGGCGAGACGCATGTCGGCCGGGTACGAGAGCGAGCTGAACTCAGAAGCAGTCCTGGCGAGGCCAACAGCCCTCGCGACTCAGTCTGCTCCGGCCTCACACTCTGCTCAGTCTGCTCGGGCCGCCGCGGTCACGTTGCAGCCGGAAGCCGAAATCGAACCTGCGCAGGGGAAGGTGCAAGCTGCCGAAGTCCGGCCTGCCGATGCCCGCACTCTCTCGCAGGCTGCCGAGGTCCTGGCGCAAACCTCGCTGCGCCTGAGCCCGGCCCGTTTGCTGCCTTTCCTTGGCCCGGCATTCGTGGCGGCCGTAGCCTACGTCGACCCCGGCAATTTCGCCACCAACATCCAGGCGGGCTCGGAGTTCGGCTACCGCCTTGTCTGGGTCATCCTGGCCAGCAACCTTATGGCCATGCTGATTCAAGCGCTATCTGCCAAGCTCGGGATAGCCACTGGCAAGAACCTGGCCGAAGTCAGTCGGGACCGCCTCCCCCGCCCCCTGGTATACGCTATGTGGGTGCTCATGGAAGCGGTAGCCATGGCTACGGATCTCGCTGAATTCCTGGGTGCGGCGCTCGGGTTCAACCTTCTATTCCACATCCCGCTCATCTGGGGTGCGGTACTGACGGGGCTGGCGACCTTTGCCATCCTGGCTCTAGAGCGATACGGCTTCCGCCCTCTCGAGGCCCTCATCACTTCTATGGTGGGCGTGATTGCCCTCGCTTACGTTATCGAAACCTTTCTCGACCGGCCCGACTGGGGGTTGATCGCCCATCACGCGCTCGTCCCGAGCTTTGCCGGGCCGGAGAGCATCTTGCTTGCGGCCGGTATACTCGGGGCTACGGTCATGCCGCACGTGATTTTCCTCCACTCGGGACTTACTCAGGGCCGGATTGTGGTGCGTGACCCGGAACAGCTACGCCGCCTCTACAGGTTTGAGGTAATTGACGTTGCCATAGCCATGGGGGTAGCTGGCTTGGTAAATGCTGCCATGCTGATCATGGCCGCAAGCACCTTCCACCGCGAGGGACTCACCCACGTCGCCACCATCGAGGAGGCGCACCAGACCCTCACCCCGCTCCTTGGTCCAGCCTCCAGCTGGATTTTCGCCATCTCACTGCTTGCCTCCGGCCTCTCCTCTGCCACGGTAGGCACTATGTCCGGCCAGGTCATCATGCAAGGGTTTCTAGACTGGCACATCCCTGCCTGGATCAGGCGGGTGGTCACCATGGCGCCATCTTTCATTGTCATTATGCTCGGACTTGACCCAACCCGGACCTTGGTGATCAGCCAGGTTGTGCTCAGCTTCGGTCTGCCATTTGCCATAGTCCCCTTGGTTAGTTTCACGAGTAAGCAGGAAATCATGGGGGTGTTGGTTAACAGGCGTATCACCAACTGGCTTGCCAGCCTGATTGCCGCTCTCATCATTACCCTCAACCTCTATTTGCTCTACCGGACGGTGATGGGCAGCTGATATGCGACCGGTATACTTGCTGCCTACCGATAGGCAGTTGCTTATCATCTGGTGAGCAACCGGCAGTGAACGGGAAACTGACAGGGGGTTGATCTCTTTGCTGCGTCACCTGCTCGTTCCGCTGGACGGTTCAAGTCTGGCGGAGGCAATCCTTCCACCCACCTGCTACCTGGCCCGCCGCCTGCAGGCAAGCATCACCCTCCTGCATGTAATAGAAGAAAACTCCCCCTCCCGGGTGCATGGCGAGACGCATCTCTCCCGTCCTGCCGAGGCGCGAGCCTACCTCGAAAGGGTGCAACAGGAGCTGCACGAGCAAGGTATACAGGTGACGTACCATGTACACGAGGCGGCGGAAGGTGATGTCGCCCGCAGTATAGTCCGGCATGCGGAAGAGTTTGGCAACGATCTCATCATGCTCTCCACGCACGGCAGCAGCGGTGTACGCAATCTTTTGATTAGCAGCATTGCTCAACAAGTCTTGGGCACTGGTACGACGCCCGTTTTCGTTATCCATCCCGAAGCAGGGGCCAGCGCACGAGCGGGAGCAGAAGCAGGAGCAGGGGGAGAGGGTAGAGCGAAGGAAACAGGGCCAGGGGTGCGTCCCTTCCGCTGCCAGCGCCTCGCAATCCCTCTCGATATGAAACCCCACCATGAAGAGTCATTGCCGCTTGCTTGTGAACTGGCTGCCGCCTGCCATGCCTCCCTCTCCCTCGTCACGGTCGTTCCCCGCCGCAATGACCTGAGCGGCAGCGAAGGTGCCTCCGGGCGGCTCCTGCCCCTGACGGCGCGGGCCGCACTCGAAGTCAGGGAAAGAGAAGCCCGTGAGTATCTGCAACAAGTGGCAGCGCGTTTACAGATGACCTGTTTGCAGCAGGCGAGCTCGCAGCAGACCAGCAACCGGGAGTTTGTTCCGCCTGCCACAAGTTGGCGCGTGATCCGCGGTGAACCAGCTTCGGCTCTCGTATCCTTCTTCACCGATGCCAGGATCGACCTCGTAGTGATAGCCTCACATGCACTCCCGGCGTGGCAGGCCTTCTGGGAAGGGAGCGTGACTCCGCGCCTGCTTACGCAGTGGCGGCGTCCGGTGCTACTGGTGAAGGCGAGAAACTAGGCCCGGGGGATACAGTTCTCCAAATCCCACTAAGGTTGACGGTGCTCAACCCCGGTGTTACACTCAAGGCGGTTTGAAAGTTCATCCGTTCACGAGTCGCGCCTCAGCGGGCAGGGAAACCCCGATCCAGGGTCAGTTTCCTGGGCCCCTGTTTCGACGCGTGCTCTGGGCGAGCTCTGACAAGCTTCCCGAAATTCTCCCGACAGGGGGTCTTTTCATGGCTCAGGTTCCCCAGTTGCCCAAAAAGAATGAGTTAGGGTTTTTCGAGATCCGCTTCGAGTCCATCGGCGGTCTCGGAGCCCACCTGGCCGGGCAGATGCTGGCCGAGGCCGGCGTCCTGCGGTTGGGACTCAATGGCGCGCATTTCTCCTCCTATGGTTCGGAGAAGAAAGGCTCGCCCGTCAAGTCGTTCGTCCGTTTTTGCGAGCCCACGCAGGCATTGCGGACCAACCAACCGATCGAGCGGCCGCACGTGCTGGTCATCTTCCATGAGCGGCTCATCAAGGGTGGCAATGTCACTTCCGGACTCTATCCGGACAGTGTGGTCATCGTCAACACCGCCCTTTCACCCGATGAGATGAAGCAGCGGCTCGGGATCAAGTCCGGCACCGTCGGCACCGTCAATGCCCTCAATATTGCCGTCGAGGAGAAGACCCGTGTCAACACGGCAATGCTGGGGGCAATCGCCCGGGTGCTCGAGTTTCTCGACCCGCAAGCGATGCGCGACACCATCCGGGCCACCTTCGAACACAAGTATCCGCACCTTGTGGAAGCCAACCTGCGGACCTTCGACCGTGGCTACAACGAGCTACAACTGAAGACCTATGCGGGCGAAGGCGAGGACAAACCCTTCGTTCGTCCCCGCCCGCAGTTTGGATACCTAAACGCGCCCATCGGCGGCATCGTGGTCAACCCCGGCAACAATGTGTGGAAAGACCTCAGCGCCTCTCGTTCCGGCTTCTTGCCTGCCTATGACCGGGAGAAGTGCATCGACTGCGGCCAGTGCGACCTCGTCTGCCCGGATATGTGCTTCGTCTGGGAGAAGGCCACCGACAAGCGTGGTCGCCCCGCGATGGCGTTGGTCGGCATTGATTACCAGTATTGCAAGGGTTGCCTGAAGTGTGTGGAAGCCTGCCCGGTGGAAGGCGCACTCACCGCCATTCGCGAGACTGAGGGTTATGCCGAAGAACACGGTGTTTCACACCAGTGGAACCGTCAGAAAGCCACGGCCCGCCAGGCAGTCTGATTTCCGGCGGTCGGCAACTTGAGCAAATTCGAGCAAGAGGGTGAACGGTAGAAATGGCAGTCGCTCGCAAAGAAGAGCCTCGAGTAGGACTGGCCCAGGAGGTAGCGCTGAAGACCGGTAACGAGATGGCAGCGCTGGCCGCCAGCCAGATCAACTATCATGTCATGGGATATTACCCGATCACCCCCTCCACCGAGATCGCCGAGTTTCTCGACGAGATGAAGGCGGAAGGGTTGCACCACATCTACATGATCGAGGGTGAGGGTGAGCACAGCGCCGCCGGTATCTGCTATGGTGCTTCCACTGCCGGCGGGCGAGTCTTCAACGCCACCAGCGCCAACGGGTTGATGTACGCGATCGAGCAACTTCCCGTTCAGTCGGGGACTCGCTTCCCGATGGTGCTCGACCTGGTTACCCGCACCATCAGCGGACCGCTGGATATTCGCGGTGACCACTCCGATCTCTATTACGCCATCCATACTGGGTGGGTCGTACTGCTTGCCCGTGAGCCGCAGGCGGTCTACGACATGAATATCATGGCGGTGCGCATCGGTGAGCATCCCGACGTGATGCTGCCGGTGATCGTCGCTTACGATGGTTTCTTCACCAGCCACCAGAAGCGCCGGGTCGAGTTCTTCCAGGATGGTGAGGTAGTCCGCCAGTTCGTTGGCGAGCGGAAGCAGCCGTATACCTCGGTTGATCCGCGCCATCCGGTTACGATCGGGGCGTACATGAATGACCCCGACGTAATCAACAACAAGTACCAGATGAAGTTGGCGATGGAAGCCGCCTACGAGCGGGTCATCCCGCAGATTTTCGCCGAATATGCCCGTCTGAGCGGCCGCGAGTACTCCCTGGTCGACCTGTACCGTATGGAGGACGCCGAGGTCGCGGTCTTCCTGCTCAACTCTGCGGCAGAGACGGCCAAGGATGTTGTCGACCGGTTGCGGGCCCAGGGGCATAAGGTTGGTGTCATCAGCCCCAACGTGTTGCGGCCCTTCCCGGTCCGGGAGATCCAGAAGGCGCTGC
>JBLNBY010000076.1:0-3201 GCA_050260295.1 Bacteroidota bacterium | reverse complement strand
GAAGGATCTGGGAATCCACTGGGTGGTCCTGTCCGGTGGTGAACCGTTTGCCTATCGACACCTGCGTAAAATGCTGGCCAAGCACCAGGATATCATGTTCATGGCTTATACGAATGGGACGCTCATATCCGATCAGGTGGCCGACTGGCTGGCCGATCTTGGAAATCTCACGCCTGCCATCAGCTTGGAAGGTTTTCAGGAGGAGACCGACGCACGGCGCGGGGTAGGCGTGTATGAGCAGATCATGGCTACGATGGACCGGTTGCGGGCGCGGGGGTTGGTCTTCGGAGCCTCACTTACCGTTACCAGCCATAACGTCTACGAGCTTTTCAGCGACCGCTTCATCGACCACCTGATCGACAAAGGTGTTCTCTACGTCTGGAGCTTCCATTATATACCCATTGGCCGTGATCCTGATTTGTCTCTGATGATATCTCCGGAGCAGCGGGCCTGGCTGTATCACCGGGTGCGAGAGTTGCGTGCTACGAAGCCCATCTTCATCGCAGATTTCTGGAACGATGGTCCTTACGTCGGGGGCTGCATCGCCGGAGGCCGGCAGTACGTTCACATCAATGCCAACGGCGATGTCGAGCCATGCGCCTTCTTCCACTTCTCCACGGAGAACGTCCAGGAGAAACCGCTGGCAGAGACCCTTAAGTCACCGCTATTTGCGGCCTTTCGCGCCCGGCAACCATTCCACCCCAACCTGCTCACACCCTGCCCCATCATCGACCACCCGCAGATGCTGCGCGACATGGTCGCCGAGGCCAATGCGCGGCCAACTCATACAGGAGCCGAGGAGATCACACGCGATGACGTCGCCCGGGCTCTCGACCAGCGGGCAACAGACTGGCTGGCACAGGCGGACGAACTCGAAAAGAAGAGTGCGGCCGGAGTTGCCGCGGCGGGTTCGGCAAGAGATACGGGGACAGGTTCAGCAACTGCAGGACGTACGGTATAATCAAGGGGCACGGCCGCGGCAATTGCCAGATGCCGCGGCCGTCCGTCGAGGAGGAGCGTCCAGGAAAAGGCATGGCTGGCAATTTGCATGATCTCACCAGCGAGAAGGCGCGGCGGGCGGCGGAGCTTTTCAACCTCCTGTCGGATCCCAGCCGCTTGCGGATACTGCACGCGCTGGCGCAGCGGGAGTTGTCGGTAGGGGATCTGGCCGATTCGGTCGCCCTTTCCGTAAGTGCTGCCAGCCACCAATTGCGGCTGTTGCGGGAAGCTCAGGTCGTAACCCGCCGCCGGGCAGGCCGGCTCGTATACCACCGCCTGGTGGACGAGCGGATCGGCCGGTTATTGTTGCAAGTATTACAGGAATGGAGCCCAAGCTGGCAGTAGTCGAGTATCACTATCTCGTTCAATCGACACAGATTACAGGCGATAGGTGGGATTGCTCTGCGGCCGGGATTTCGTTCGCCGGAAGAGAAGGCCAGGTATGTAAAGCAGGTGTTCGGGACCATAGCCGACCGCTATGATCTAATGAACCTCGTCATGACTGGCGGTATCGTCCGCTACTGGCAGGCTGTCTTTCGGCGGCAGACGGGGTTGCGCCCCGGCCAGCGGGCGCTGGACGTCGCCTGCGGCACGGGTGAGCTCAGCTTGATCATGGCCCGGCAAGTTGCTCCCCAAGGCCGGGTGATCGGCATCGACTTTTCCCCCGAGATGCTGAGCGTTGGCCGGGAAAAGATCTCCCGCACCCGCTACAGGGACATCATCGATCTCCGGTACGGAGATGCTCTCAACCTGTCTTTCGACGACAACTCCTTTGAATGTGTGGCCAGTGGCTTTGCCTTGCGCAACTTTACGGATATCCGGCGGGCTCTGACGGAGATGTACCGGGTGGTCAAACCGGGAGGCCGGGTGGTGACCCTGGAGTTGTCGCATCCAGTTCACAAGTGGTTTCTTGGGCCTTACAAGCTATATATCCACCATGTCATCCCCATGCTCGGGCGCTGGGCTGCCCACCGCATGGACCGGACGGCCGAGCGGGTTGGATTGCCTGCAAAACAGCGGGGGAGGGCCAAATCGCTCCCGGTGCCGCCCTATGTCTGGCTACCCGAGTCTCTAAGCGAGGTTCCGCCCCAGGGTGAGCTCGCCCAGCTGATGCGTACCATCGGCTTCTCCGAAGTCAAATACCGTAATCTGACCTGTGGCATTGCCGCACTGCACGTCGGCATAAAATAGCCTCCTGGCGTCAAATACAGCCCTGTCTGTCGCCCTGCCCTGCGTGCAGGCGGTGGGGGCGGTGTGGTTTTCCGCTCCTTCTGCCTTTGGTGAGCCGGGCCAGGCCGCCTTGCACCAAGCCGCCGCAGGACGGGTAATGGAGCGTGCGAGTGCCACGTCCAGGCGACGATGGAGCACCGCACATGTGCCAGCATTCAGCATAGGGTCATACTCTCCCTTTTCCCTTCTTCCTTGCTCATCTTCGACCGTTGACTGGGCAAATTAACTGGGATGGAGAACCTCGGCAGGTTATTCTCCCAGGGGGCGATATGGTGATGAATGGAAGCGGCAACATCTCCTTGAATACGGCAGTACAGGGGCAGGCGGACGAACGGAGTCTGCGGCGCTACACTGCAGAAGAAGACGATCGCATTCTCCAGGAATGGTGGCAGAAGGAGAAACGGTCCCAGCTCATGCGGGATCTGGGCCGTACCAAAGCGGCTCTGGCCCAGCGTTATTATCTTCTTTTGCGGGAAATGGGCATCACTCCCGACGATCACCGCCGCCAGCAATTGCAGGCCCAGATCCAGGGTGAGGGTACTGGATCGCGGCTCAATCGTCGCGAACGGGGTGCGAGTGCACCGGCAAGTTTGGCAAACACTGGCAATTCGGAAAGCTGGACACCCGAGCGGGAGGCCTTCCTCTGGCGCCAGGCACGCAGCGGTACATCCTTCGAAGAGATAGCCGAAGTCCTCGGAGGAGTAACCCCGGGGGAGTGCCGGGTTCGCTATATGCAGATGCTTCAGGGGAGACAGCGAACGGCGGCAGACACGGCCAACGCGGTATCCTCCCGCCCCAGTCGCAGCAGTGGGCGGGATGCTGACGGTCTGAGCGCGCACACCGGGGGAACCGACATCGAGGACACCGGCAGCGAGAGTATGGATAGGGAAGGTGAACTGTGGGCCACCCTGGCTGCCCTGCCGGAAAGGTTGGAAAGACTCGAAACAGAGCAGAGCAGGATTGATCAGCGCT
>JBLNBY010000075.1:0-4252 GCA_050260295.1 Bacteroidota bacterium | reverse complement strand
CGAGTAAGGCGGCCAACGTCGATTGGATCAGCGTGCCCCAGCTCATGCCCGACCCCGGCCAAGCCTTGACTGCCGGAAACCATGTCACCATCACTGCCTCGGTGAACTATCGCCTGGCCAGTAGCGACCGCGGCGAGATCAGGTTGTTCCTCATGGATGAGTGGGGAGCTTACTTGGCCGATCCGACGCCGAGCGCGTCGGTGACCATAGGGCCCGGAGAAGGTCAGGTAACCCTGACCCAGGCAGTCCTCGTTCCCAAGGGTGCAGCACTGGTTCAGCCCGTAGTCGCACTCTACTCCGGCGACGCCCCTCTCACCTTCGTGTGGACCTACCCCCCCGCATACCCGGTGGCAGTATTTGGCCTATATGCGCCAGGAGCAAAGATAAACAACATCGTCGCCCATCCAGAACGAAACGAAGTGTATGTAGCGCTCGATTACCTATACGGGTCGGCAGATGAGCTCGTGGTGATCAATACGGACAGCGAAAAAGCCAGTGGCTTTCCTACGGTCCCTAATCCAGGCCCACTGGCCATTTCCGACGATGGGAAGGCGGTTTATGTAGGCAGCCTGACCGACCGCAAGATAGCCATTTATGATACGATCGCTAAGACCACCAGGACTCTTACCGTGGGACATCCCCGTTTCGTTGACATCGCCCCTATTACGGACGAAGTCATAGCTTACATATATGATTCGGAATCCTCGTACAACGGCGCGGTAATCCTGAACACGCGCACGGGGGTAGAAAAGACGTGGTTCGAACCAGTGTTAGGACTGCACGAAGTGGCAACCATCCCGCAGCAAGGCATCGTATACATAACTGCTAACGGATTCCTTGAGAAATGGCAATATAATCCCTTGCAAGACACTATACATTTCGTCAAGAAGGGTACAGGATATGGGGCCCCGGTTCTCATCGACAAACAGCGAGGCTTCTTATTCTGCGGCAAATACAAAATTGACATGGACATGGAGTGGATCTACAGCCATACCCCGGGATATTCCGGGCGACTCATTGCTCTCTCTACCAATGGAGAATATGTGCTTGATGACCACTACATCGTCTATGAAACGTCGCTTCTCCTACCCATCATTCAGTTCAGTTCAGACACCCTTGGCGAATCATTGGGCGCTTTCACACCGGATGGTCTTGTCTGGATTAGATACGGCGATCGGCTGATCGCCCGTCGAATTCCCTAAGAGGAGGTGTCTGCTGATGTCGCGGGCAAGTGCGAGCAGGCCACAGGAGTTCTCCCGCCTGGTCATAGCCGTGCTTCTGACAGCCATAGCAGGAGCCATGATGATCAGCGGGGGGTGCGGGTTCGGCAGGCCAGGTGGCGGTCTGGAGTCGCCGGGCACCGTTTGGGCCACCATCACCGGCGTCATTCACGATGAAAACGGCGGCCCGCTTCCACAGGCAACCGTAACAATAGTGGAAACCGGCCAGCTCGTATCGCCGGACAATGGAGGGCACTTTCAGATATCCGGTCTTAGGGCCGGCACCTATACCCTGGCAATAGCCGTGGCCGGGTATGTACCGGCAAGTCGATATCCCCAGCTCGGCAGGGACGGATCTTGGATGAGTCCTGCCGCAAGTCGGATAGCTCCTGTCTATACGGAAGTCGGGGACACAGTGCAGTTACGGGTACAGGTGCGGGACGGAGAGAATCTCTCGCTGCCCACGGTTTGCTTTCTGAATAGAGCGACCGCCAGCCTGCGCGCCGTCGACTCTGTCAGTATACCCGTGGTCTCGCCAGCCCCCGGGACAACTTTGCCACGTAATACCGAAGTGACCATCAGGGTGCGGGCCAGATACCAACTCCGGTCAGAAACGCAGGGCGTAGTCGCTCTTCTACTACTCGACGAAAACGACCGGCCCATCGCTTCTGAACCAGGGAGCGGCGCCTCCGTGACGGTGGATCAGGGCGACGGAGAGGTCAGCCTGTCTCAGACTTTCACCCCCGGCGAACACGGACTCTGGGTGCACCCTGCGGCTGCTCTCTTTCCGGGCAGCGCCGAGACAACCGGTGTTTGGACCGCTAGCAGCCCATACCCGCTTGCTGGCATTCCGAGTTCAATCGACTATCCGGTTGAAGCAGGTGATTTGCTCGGTTTCTTGATTCCCGATACCAAACGGGAAGTAATGTACGGGTTGACAGACAAGTCCAGATTGTTGACTATCTACCCGAACGCGGTCTTGGTAGTGCAGCGAGTCATCCCCGGCAACTCGCACACCTTTTCCCTATCACCAGAGGGAGAGTTCCTTTACTTTGGCAACAGCGATACGAACTATTTCTACCGCCTGGATTTGCGTACAAACAAATTGCTCGCCATCCCTTCGCGCCGCGCGCCGTATCATATAGTCCCAACGGGTACCAACCTGGTGGTGTATGTCTCTGGAGAGACATCCGATG
Source organism: Bacteroidota bacterium (assembly GCA_050260295.1). Lineage (GTDB taxonomy): Bacteria > Bacillota > Limnochordia > Limnochordales > DUMU01 > DUMU01. Next base: position 1,836 of record JBLNBY010000075.1, on the reverse strand, counting down.
TCCACGTAGTCGACATCAATACGGGCACAGAGCTGTCACGAGTATCGGTGAATATGTTGGGGACAAGTCGTTGTGTGGCGTACATACCGGCTTCTCGCTCGCTGCTGATGCCCTCGCAAAATCCCTACCAGCGTATACTAGCTCGCTACCGTCTGGAACCATCGGGACAAATCGTCTGGGAAAAAGATTCCAATTTATTCCTCTCAAGTTGGGTCCCCATTGCCGATCCAGACAGTAAGTACTTTTGGTTCGGTTCAGGTAGATTCTCGGTCGAGGACATGAGTTATCCGGCAGCCGCTAAACTTTCCAGTGATATCTGGACCATTTCACCAGATGGACGCTATGTCGCATTCTACCGTTCCATATACGACTGGCAAGCACAGAAGGCAGTCTACACATGGCAGGGAGAGACCGGGCTTGACCGCAGATTGGCCGGGTTTGGACCTGATAACTCGTCGGCGTGGTTCCTGGAACACAAGAGTCTGGGAGATGGCCCATGGAGGCTCAGGAAAGTAACGTGGTAGAGAGGGCACGGCGGGCGGCCGCGTCAACCTATACACCGGTATGATCTTGGGTAACGTCTGTACGGCAGCCGGGTAGCTCGCGGGCAGTTCACGAGGGGCGCGTTATAGCGGGGGTTCGACAAGAACGAATGCAGGGCTATCATGTCATGATAGTGGAAGATGACGCCAAGATCGCCGCGATCCTGGGCGAAGAACTCGAGCGGTACGGCCACAAGGCCTCCCTCGCCCGTGATTTCGGGCGAATCAAAGAAGAGTTCGTCCGTCTCGAGCCGGATCTGGTCCTCCTGGACATCAACCTGCCGCGGTTTGACGGGTACTATTGGTGCCGGCAGATCCGCACCGTCTCCAAAGTCCCGATCGTCTTCATTTCGGCGCGGGACGACGACATCGATCAGGTGCGGGCGCTCGAAAACGGCGGCGATGACTACATCACCAAGCCCTTCACCCTGGAACTGGTCCTGGCGAAGGTCAACAGCATCCTGCGCCGGACTTACGGCGAATACGCGCTCGGACACGCCCTGCAAGTTCTCCGGGCGGGTGAGATGCTATTGAACAGGTCGACGAACCGGGTGGCCCGCGGCGGAAAGGAGATCGAGCTCACCCCCAAGGAGTTTCGGCTTCTCTGGCTCTTGGCGGAACGGGCGGGGGAAATCGTAGGACGTGAGGAACTGCTGGAAGCCCTTTGGGATGATACCGAGTTTGTCGACGACAACACGCTGACCGTAAACGTCGCCCGCGTCCGCCGCCGTCTGGAGGAGCTGGGGTTACCGTCGGCGATCGAGACCAAGCGGGGACAGGGCTACCGTTTCAACCTCAGCCAGAGCGGAGATGATATCGAGCCATGAGGCGGTATGTCTGGGCCTTTCTCCGTGACCGGGCACCATACATAGGTGCATATGCCGGCTTCGGCCTTTTGGTGGTGGCGGTGGTTCAGCTCGATCTGTCACTCTCACCGGCGAGCCTTGAGCGGGGCAACATCATCTACCTGTGTCTTTTGGGCGTGGTGGGGCTGTTCTTCTTGCTCGCGGTCGACTACCAGCGGCAGGCGGCATTCTGGCACTGGTTGGCAAAGAAGAGCGAAGGCCCTACCGATCCCCTGGACGAACTGGCCCTCTTCCCCGAGCCCCGCACCCTGGAGCAGCATCTCTTTGCCCGAGCCTGGTCCGCCCTCTACGGCCGGCTGCGAGCCGAGCTAACCGCCGAGCAGGAACGGGGACGGCGCAACATTCGATTTCTCAGCCAGTGGGCGCACCACATGAAAACCCCGCTGGCGGTGATCGACCTGGAGATCCAGAAGGCCCGCAAGCACCCA
>JBLNBY010000074.1:0-2506 GCA_050260295.1 Bacteroidota bacterium | reverse complement strand
GGGTACGCCCGCGGATGTGCCTGCGGGGGTGGCTGTCGACGGGCCGGAAGAAAGGCGGCAGGGGAGAGCCGACGGGGGATCGGCGGTTGTCGCTGCGGCCCCGGGTGGCCGCCACCGGGGGTTCAGCATCGCGGCCGAAGGAATCTCCTTCCGTTACCCGGGAAGTGAAGCGCCCGTGATCCGTGATGTGACGCTGCACATCAATGCCGGTGAACGGATAGCCATAGTGGGCGAAAACGGCGCCGGCAAGACGACCCTGGTAAAGCTGCTTATCGGGCTCTATCAGCCACAGGCGGGTCGTGTTCATGTCGGCGGGTCAGAACTCACGCCGGAATACGCGGCCATGGTACAGCAACGAGTTGCCGTGGTCTTTCAAGATTATGCAACCTATCCGCTGACGGCACGGGAGAACATCGGCTTTGGCGATCTTGCCCGCTTGTGGGACGATGCAGCCCTGGGCGGGGCGGCGGCCCGAGCCGGCGTCAAGGAGTTCATTGAAGGTTTGCCCCAGAAATACGACACGTATATCGGGCGACAGTTTGGCGACACGGACCTGTCGGGCGGCCAGTGGCAGAAGATTGCCCTGGCCCGCGCCTTCTTGCGCGATGCGGACCTGGTCGTACTCGATGAGCCAACCGCAGCCATGGATCCCCTGGCCGAACTCGCCCTCTTTGAACGGTTCATTGAGTTAGTTCAGGGTCGCACGGCGATCATGATCTCCCACCGCCTGGGTGCGGCCCGGCTCGCCGGCCGAATCTTCGTGATGCGGGACGGCCAAGTTGTCGAAGAGGGCACTCACGATGCCCTGATGGCACGAGACGGGGAGTACGCGAGACTCTTTCGAGCGCAAGCGCAGTGGTATCAGTGACAGGGACGCGGCAAGAGGAGGGGCCTCCTATGCAGAATTCGCTTCGCCAATGGCTGGAAGAGCTTGGTCGTCACCAATATCGCAACCCGGCGGGCCGCCTCAAGACCTATGGTGAACTGCTGGCTGCGTTACCCTCCGAATCCGCCTACCTCAGCGAATACTGCCGGGCGGCATACCAGTGCGGGCGACTTGAGGAGTTAGGTGATGCTGTCGAACGTTATCTGACCGATGGGCGGCTGCGACCTGTGGTACTCCCTTGGGCCGGCCATCTGGCGTGGGCCCGGGGTGAAGCAGCGCAAGCGCTGCAGTACTGGACAGAGTACGGCCGGGAGGCAACTTGGTCTGTCGGTCGGGCCGAGGCCGAAATGCGCCAGCGCATCACCCGGATCGCCTGGAAAGTAGAGCGGTCGGCAAGTCTCGATGGCAACGTAATTCTCTATGTGCACCCACAGCTGGCTCAAACGCTCTCTGATCAGCAAATCCAGACCCTTTTCGAACAACTCGCTGCCGCCCGCCGACGCTTTGAACACGTGGTAGGGCAGCCGTTCACGGCTGCCAGCCGCATATACCTGTATCCCGACCGCCAGACCGGCGAAGAGACGGTGGGAAGAAGCCGGTTTGGCTGTGCCAACACTGAACTGGGAGAAATCCACGATACACCTGATGGTGAACTCTTTCCGGAGCTTCTCTTCACCGTCGACGGAGGGTGGCCCAATTACCATCCGGAGCTGTACGCGGGTCTTTGTTGCTGGGCCAAGGCCGATGCCGATGCTCTGCGGACCAGCCGTGAGCACCCGCAACGTGGCCCGGTGTACCCCGCCTTACGGCTACCCGACCTGCTCGTAGGGTGGTATGCAGGTGGAAAGTACAGCGAACAGTTCAGCTGGGAGATCGCCTCGCTGCTGCAGTTTCTGATCGAAACGAAGGGTTGGTCAGCCATCATTGACTGGATGCGAGAGAAGGAGTTGATCGATTCCTTCGACCGCCATTTCGGCCTGACCTGGTCACAAGCGGAGATCGCCTGGCGGGCATGGCGGACCTCGCAGGCATGGCGGGCAGGGCGGAGTGAAGAGACGCAGAGAAGTGACATTGGCTTTACTGAACTTGGGCGCACGGGTTCTGATCCTGTAGGAGTTGATCCTGTTGATTCCGACCCGGCAGCTCGAGAGACGGCGGCGTTCTGGGATGCAGTTCGCAGGGGGCGATGGGCGGAAGCCGAGCAATGGATGGCTGCACCCCTGGAGAGTACCAGCCTCAGTCTCGAGCTCGGCGCAGACCCGGAGTACCTGTGCCATACCGACCTTGTCCCGCAGGCAGTTGCGAGGGTGGGCGACGACGTGGTGATGCAGCATTATGTCCTGAAGGCACACGGAACACCCGAGACCCCGTGGGGTGTCTGCCGGCTCCGGTGGGTGAACACGCCGGCAGGTTGGCGCCTTGCCGAGCTTATCTGCTACGCTACCGACCCGAGCGCCTGGAGGCGGCGAACGGCGGCCGGGTACACCCCCAACCGTCCCTGGCCGGGGGCTGAGTTCCGCCGCCACGTCCTCGAATTAGCTGCCGCGCGTGGCCTCACCAGTCCGGTCATCTGCGAACTGGGTATCGGTTCAGGGCGCGTTGCTCGCAGCTTTATCGAGG
>JBLNBY010000073.1:0-4827 GCA_050260295.1 Bacteroidota bacterium | reverse complement strand
GGTTGGTGGTGCGGATACGGTCCGCGGCTATGAGTACGGGGCGAACCAGGGGACCAAGATGCTGGTGCTCAATGGCGAGTACCGCTTCCCCATCGCCGGTCGTGTGGGCGGCGTGGTCTTCGTCGATAGTGGGCGCGCCTGGAAAGAGACGGAGACTGTTAAGGTTGATGATCTGCAGACCGGCGTGGGTGTGGGCATAAGGTTGGACACGCCCCTCGGGATGATGCGGTTCGACTACGGCTTCCCCATGGGTGGGGACCGTAAAGGCAGGTTTTACTTCAGCTTCGGACAGGCTTTCTGATCCTCGCCGGGTGTTGGCGAGACCGGTTGACGCCCGGTCGACGTCCGTTGAACGTCCGCAGGCCTCCGGCCGTCAGTATTACCAGCAGATGTATGGCGTGGTAATGTTGGGAGGAGGGATCGGCATGCGAAAATGGCCGTTGGTGTTGTTACTCGCCCTCTTACTGGTTCCAGCGTACGTTGTGGTCAACCAGGCACAGGAAGGTACAGGAAGTGTACACGGAGTCGCCCCCAAAGGTTACCTCGTGGCGGTCCAGGGCACGTCGCTGAGTGCCAAGGCAGATGACACCACGGGTGAGTTCAAGATCGACAGGGTTCCCGTGGGTGTCTTTTATACCGTCGTTGCCACCGACGAGTCGGGCAGGGACGTGTGGATCGCCGGCAACGTAGCCATAAGGTCTCCGGGTGAAACCGTCGCGATTGCCGGTTTCACGCGGGTATCCACACAAACAGTTCCAATTTACCTCAAAGAGGAGCAGCATGAGACGCCCCAGTACAAACTCCTTAATCCGTAAAGTTGCCTTTCTTGACGGCCAGAGTCACTGTTTCGACGTGGCTGGTATGCGGGAACAGGTCTACGGGCTGCACTGACTCAACGGTGTAGCCGAAAGGTACCAGCTCGAGAAGATCGCTCCCCAGGGTCTCGGGGTTGCAGGACACGTAGACGACCCGGCGGGGGTTGGCCCGGCCGAGACGTCGCATGACCCGGCCACCCGCTCCCGCCCGGGGTGGGTCAAGCAGAACCACGTCGGGGTTGCCGAAGTCTGTCACCGCTGCCGCCAGTTGCTTGCGGGTATCGCCAGCGCGGAAGGTGGCGTTGGTGATGCGGTTGAGCTCGGCATTGGCACGGGCGGCCACTACTGCCGGTTCGACGATTTCGATCCCCAGCACCTGCCGGCATTCCCGGGCGAGGGCCAGGCTGAAGGTGCCGACACCGCAGTAAAGGTCGAAGAGCAGGTCGGAAGGGGTGAGCCGCGCGGCCTCCCGAGCCAGGCGGATCAAGGTTTCAGCCTGGATCGTGTTGGTCTGGAAGAAGGTCGCAAGCTCGATGCGGAAGGAGAGCCCGGCGAGCGTCTCTACGATGTAGGGTCTTCCAGAGAGAACGTGCAGTTGTCCCGGCTCGACTTTGACCACGTCGGATGGGGACGGGTTGATCACCCAGAGCAGGCTCGTGAGGTGGGGAAGGCGCTGCTTCAGCCTCTCGACCAGGTCGCCGGCAAACGGCAAAGCCGGAGCATGGGCTACCTTTGCGGTTGGCGCTGCTGCCGAGCCGAAGGTCACGAGAGCTACCATCAATTCCTGCGTATGGTATGCCTGCCGGACGACCAAGTGACGCAGGAAGCCGGTATTGCTGACCTTGTCGTAACCGGGCAGGTCGTGAGCCCGCGCCCACTCGCCCACGGTCCGGGCTGCAGCGACCATCTCCGGAGAACCGACGTGGCACTCTTCCAGTTCCACGATGCTGCGGTAGTTGCCCCGCTCATGAAAACCAGGCCGGCCGGCCGGCGAGAAGGTAAACTCGAGCTTGTTGCGATACTGCCAGGGCGATGGCGCGGGGATGACCGGTCTGACTAGGGCGTCGATCTCGTCAGCGGACAAACCCGTCGCTTTCAGCGCTGGCGTCAGTGCCTCCACGACCAGGACGCGCTTTTGGGTCAGCTGCGCCGCATAGTCTCGATGCTGCCAGCTACAGCCGCCGCAGGTGGAGAAGTGGGGGCAGAGCGGTATCTCCCGGGTGACTGCTGGCTGTGTCACTTCCACAACCCGTGCCGTTGCCTGGAAGGTAACGCTGTTCGGTCCGGCGGCGAGCATGGCTGCATAGGGCCGATTGCAACGCCGGAAGCGGTCGACTTCCTCGATCTCACCCACGACTTGCTCCCCCGCGAGGGCAAAGGGAACGAGGACAAGAACACCTTCACGGGCGGCCAGACCGACGCCGTCCCTGGTGACGGCCTCTATCTCGAGTTGCACCCGGTCTCCGGGGGCCACGGGGGCATCTAGGAGAGCGCGGTTGGGCACGTGTAACACCTCGTCATTATGACCGATCTCTTCTCAATCCGTGTCATCTCCACAGGCGGAGATACCACTATAGTATAAGACAAGGTGGCTTGTATATCGGGAAGGCAGGGAGTCAATACGACCTACGAGACGACGAACTCGCGGGAACGGTTTGCGCTGGCGGCCGTGGCCGCCAGGAAACCGCAGCTTTACAGCTTGCTCGGCCGGGAATTGCAGGCTCTGGTTCGCGGAGAGACCGACTGGCTGGCGAACCTGGCCAACGCGGCGGCACTCCTCTACGACCAGCTGCCCGGCCTCAACTGGGCCGGCTTCTACCTGTACAAAGGTGACGAATTGGTACTCGGGCCTTTCCAGGGACGGCCGGCCTGCGTGCGTATACGGCCGGGGCGGGGCGTATGCGGTACGGCTTTCAGCCGGCGGGAGACGGTGGTCGTGCCGGATGTTCACCACTTTTCCGGACACATTGCGTGCGACCCGGCCTCCCGGTCTGAGATCGTCGTGCCCCTCATCGTCGGAGGTTCCGGCGACGAACCGGCGGTGGCAGCCGGGGAGCACGGCAAAGAGGGGAGAGACACCTGGGTGGCCGGTGTCCTCGACCTCGACAGTCCGGAGCCGGGCCGGTTTGACGAAGCAGACGCCCGGGGGCTCGAGGAGCTCGTGCGTATACTGATTCCGCACGTTGACTGGCGTCAGGCAACCGCATTGGCTTGCGGCGATGCTTCCAGCAGTTAAGGGTAGGTCAAGCGATCAGTCCCATAGCGGCTATTGCCTCAACCACTGCGGGCCACAACTCGTGGGCCGGTAGGTGGAGGACCAGCTCAGCCACCCCATCAAAAGGCGTTGGCTGCAGGTTGTTCATCACCAATCGCCGGGCGAGCTCCGGCAGGTAGGCGGCGGGGGCCACCTGCAGACTCGAACCGATCACGATCATGGCAGCACACTCTCTTGCCAGGGCCCAAGCCTTGTCGAAAGCGGACGGCATCTGTTCACCGAAGAGAACGATGGCCGGCTTCAGCGGGGCACGGCAATGGGGGCAGGGGGGTGGCAACTCCGCCCCGTCACCCAGCGCGGGCGCCCGCCCCCGGTATCCACAGCGGCGACACTCTACTTGTGACGCGTTGCCGTGAATCTCACAGACCAGTCGCGAACCGGCCGCTTGGTGCAGCCCGTCGATGTTCTGGGTGATGATACCCCGGATCAGCCCGGCAGCCTCGAGGCGGGCAAGAGCCAGGTGGGCGGGATTGGGTCGTGCCTGCAGCAACGGCGGCAACCAAGAGGTCAGGGCTAGCTGGTAGAAGGCGGCTGGATCCCGTTCGAAGCTTTCGAGAGACATGGCCTTCATGGGATCGATCGTCTCCCAGAGACCGCTCCCCGGTGAACGAAAATCTGGTATACCCGAGGCGGTGCTGATGCCTGCTCCGGTGAGGACGATGATCCCCTGCGGGGCCGCTGCCGTGATGAAGTCAGCCAATCTCCGGGCCTCGATCCGGTAGTCGTAGGCAGTACCAGACCCCGATTCGTCGCCGTAGCTCACGCCGCCAAGCCTCCTTGCCCGTGCAGTCGTACAGCAACGTGGCTTGCCAGGCAAATCATCCCCAGCCTTAGCCTCGAGCTCAGCTCAGGGTCTTCATCAAGTTCGCCATCTCGATGGCGCTGAGGGCCGCATCCCAACCCTTGTTGCCCATCTTGGTGCCGGCACGCTCGACGGCCTGTTCAATGGTATCGGCAGTGATGACCCCGAAGAGAACCGGGACACCGGTGCTCAGGTTGACCTGGGCGATACCCTTGGCTACTTCGCCGGCGACATATTCGAAATGGGGAGTCGCACCCCGGATCACCGTACCCAGACAGATCAACGCATCGTAGCGATGGGATTCCGCCAGTTTCTTGGCGAGCAAGGGGATCTCGAAAGCTCCGGGGACCCAGACCACATCGATGTCATCCGGGCGTACACCATGCCGGTGCAGGGCATCCAGCGCGCCTTCGACCAGCTTGGCCGAGAGGAATTCGTTGAAGCGGCTGACCACGATGCCAAAGCGCAGACCAATCCCCAAAAGCTGTCCTTCGTACGTGTTGGGCATGTCCACACGTTCTTCCTTTCCGTTTGGCACTTGCTATCCGTCCTTTGCCGTTGCCGTCTCTTGTTTACGCTGACTTTTCTCCAGTACCTGCAAGACCGCAGACCCGGTCACTCAGGCGTTGAGCAGATGCCCGAGCTTCGCCTTCTTGGTCTCCAGGTAGTACCGGTTGACCTCGTTTTCTCCCACCTGCAGCGGCACCCGATCGACCACCTTGAGGCCGTACGCCTCGAGCCCCACCACCTTGCGGGGGTTGTTGGTGATCAGGCGGATGGTCGTCAGCCCCAGGTCAGCCAGAATTTGCGCCCCGATGCCATAATGCCGAAGGTCGGGCGGGAAGCCCAGGGCCAGATTGGCTTCGACAGTATCCTTGCCCGCGTCCTGCAGCGAATAGGCCATGATCTTGTTGAGCAGCCCGATGCCGCGACCT
>JBLNBY010000072.1:0-2661 GCA_050260295.1 Bacteroidota bacterium | reverse complement strand
CCTCAAACCAGTATACCAGCGACGAAGAAGTCCCGGGGGCGAACCCCCGGACCACCGGCGAGCGGGTGTATGGTTCACGAGCAGTAGGATCTTTTCGTCACTTAAGGATGGTTGCCAGTTGGTTGGAGAAGTATTCCATAGCCTGTTCAAAGGAACTGGATCCGGTAAAGAACTGCGAGCCAGCCCGGAAGAGCTGCGTCCGCACCTGACTCCACTTCGGGGTCTTCGGGTTGCCGACCGTGTATTCGAGGATCTGGGCAAAGATAGCCTTGTTCTTGGGAGGATCCGGTATCTGGAAGGCGATGGTGGCCGAAGAGCGACGTAGCGGCATGGCGCCCGGCTGCCTGGCTACCTCCGCCAGGATCTCCTTGGAGTGCATGAACTTGATGAACCGCCAGGCGGCATCCGGATGCTTCGCCCCCGCCGGAATCATTACACCCGAGCCGTCCGCTACGGCCGCCCGCTTGCCCGGCGTGCTGAGCGGCATACCGGTCACATCGTAATTCAGTTTCCTCTCCATTCCGTTGAGCTGCAGGGCCACCCAGTAACCGGCCGGCTGCAGACCTACATGACCGGCCCGGAAGGAAACGTCGCCGTTGACGGTGCCGCTGGTCCAAACGCGAACCGCTTTGACATCGTGAAACTTCTTCCAGTATTCCCAGGCCTGCCGGGCGGCGGGCGTATTCATGGCGTTCTTGAAGTCCTTGGTGAGGATCTGGCCGCCGTTAGCCAGGACGAGCTGATACCAGTTGAAATAGGCATCACTGATACCCCAACGATCCATCTGACCATCACCATTGAGATCGGCCGTCATCTTGATCGATTCATCGAGCATGTCGCTCCAATTCCAGGTCTTGTCGTTGGGATACCGGAGACCGGCTTCATCATACCGGTCCTTGTTGTAGAAGATGCCCTGGATGTCAAGGCTGTCCGGGAAGGCAAACTGATCGCCACCATCTGTCTGCCACATGCCCATGGCGCCCGGGAAGATGTCGTCTATATCCCAGGCCGGATCCTGCTTGCGTTCTTTCTCTAGATAGGGACGGAGGTCAACGTACAGCTTGCTGACTGCCAGGTCATAGCCCCAGTTTGAACTGATGGTGACCAGATCGGGGGAATTGCCGCCAGCAACTGCCACCGGCAGTTTCGTACCGATCTCAGTCCAACCGACAGTAACAAGGTTGATCTTGACATCCGGGTTGGCTTTCTCGAACAGCTTGATACGGTCTTGGAGCTGCTTCAGCTCGTCTCCTGTCGCCCACGACCAAAACTCGACGGTGGTGACCTGCTGCTGGGCGGCAAAGCTTGGCACTGCACCGGTCAACAGAAGGACAGCCAAGCCAAAGACCAACACTACGGAACGCCTGCTCATGTAGCTCCCTCCCCTAGACTGCGGAGTCGCGATTCTCATACCCTGCAAGGGAGTCTTCGCTGCCGGCAATCCAACTCCTTCTAAAGTTATTAAGGTTATAACCATATCTCGAGCTTGGAAAAAGGAGTCTCTCATTTCTGACCTGCGGGACGCACTGGTCGATAGCCTTCACGACCTGAGCCGTCACTACCGTTTTCTAGCCTTTACCACCACGGTCCCAAGCAACGCCTCTCCGCCAGGCATACTTTGCTTGCGGAAAGCAATCAATGGCTTTCCCACCTGCGGTGAATCGGCCCGCCAGATGAAGGAGGTGCAGACAATGGGAGGCCTCGGCTTCATAGGACCGTTCGGGAGTCGTTGGGTGTTCGTGATCTTCCTGGTTTTGATCCTCCTCCTCCTCGGAGACGCGTAGTAGCGACCTGACGGAAGCCACTCCAACCCCAAAGGGGCGGGCCGGTAGCATACACCGCGGCAGGGCGGGCTGCTGGGCCGCCCTTCTGCATAACAGTATACTTTGGCCCCGGTCCTTCCGCTGCCTTCAGCCCGAATGGACAATTCACCGCCCCGTCGAACGCGGAATAGGATGCTACACCTGGGACGGATGACCCAGGACCACAGCCTATGTGCGACCGAAGACAAACGAAGCGACCAACATGCAGATGTAAGCAGGGGGGTTGGCAAAATTGCGGGATGGGCGCGCCTGGGAAGGGGTCGTGGATATCCCGGTGAACGGCCGGACGCGGAAGCCCCGTCAAGCCGGCATCACAATGGTCATCGACAAGGGGTTGGGTCTGCAGGAGACAGCCGACTGGCTGGCGCTGGCAGGGGATGTGATCGACTTTCTCAAGCTAGGGTTCGGCACTTCCGTCTTCTACAGCCGGGAGCTGTTGCAGCGCAAGGTGGAGATCTGTCGCCAGCAGGCAGTCAGTGTTTATCCGGGCGGAACCCTGGCAGAGGTGGCTCTGCTTCAAGGCCGCTTCCCCAGCTACCTGCGCTACGCGTATTCCCTCGGCATCGAGGCCATTGAGATCTCCGACGGGACGATAACCTTATCGCCGGCCCAACGCAGGGCTGCGATCAAAGCTGCTCAGAGCGAGGGCTTTACGGTCATTACCGAGGTCGGCAAGAAGGCCCTGGATGAACAGCTTCCCATCGAAGACCTCTGGGATCAAGCACTGTTGGATCTGGACGCGGGCGCTTCCTTTGTAATCGTGGAAGCACGGGAATCGGGCAAGGGTGTCGGAATCTATGACGCGCACGGAGACCTGCTGGAGAAAGCACTGCCCTTT
>JBLNBY010000071.1:0-5888 GCA_050260295.1 Bacteroidota bacterium | reverse complement strand
CTTCGGCGGTGGTCCGGGCCAGCTCTTCGACCGGCCCTTCCTGTTCACCACTGAAAACAAGGCTGGCGAGCGCAGTGAAGGGCGGGTAGCGCAGCATCCGCCGCAGCACGATCTCCTTTTGATAAAACGAAAGATAATCGTGTCTACTCGCCAGTAAAATGCTGTATTGGTTGGGATTGTAGGTCTGAATGATCACCTCACCGATGGTGTCCGCCCGCCCCGCCCGCCCAGCGACCTGGGTCAACAGTTGAAAGGTCCTTTCGGCCGAGCGCAGATCGGGAAAGCCGAGTGACGTATCGGCCCCGATTACGCCCACCAGCGTTACATGCGGGAAGTCAAGCCCCTTGGCAACCATCTGTGTGCCCACCAGCACATCAACTTCCCGCCGGGCAAAGCGGCCGAGAATCTCCTCGAAAGCCCCCCGCCGCCCCGTAGTATCGGCATCCAACCGCGCGACGCGAGCAGCGGGAAGCAACTCTTGAACTGCCGTCTCGATCCTTTCGGTACCCATACCACACAGATGTAGCCCACCGGATTCACCGCACACAGGGCAGTGTTTGGGTACGGCCCGCACAGCACCGCAATAGTGGCAGCGCAAGGCGGCGGGCCGGGCGTGGTAGGTAAGGGAAATCTGGCAGTTGGGACAGGTTATTACCTCCCCGCAGCGGCGGCAGAGCATGAAAGCGGCCGTGCCGCGCCGGTTGAGGAAAAGAATGGCCTGACTGCCCGACTCCACTTCCTCGACCAGCCTCACCTGCAACTGTTCGCTGAAAGGACTGCCTAGGCGGCTGGCCGCCTCCCTGCGCATGTCAACCAGGCTGACCCGGGGGAGTTCGCCAGCAACCCGTTCCGGAAGCTGGACCAGATGGATCCGCCCGCGGCGGGCCTCATAGAAGGTCTCCAGGGACGGTGTGGCCGTTCCCAGGACGAGAGCGCCCCATGCCAGCGCGCCCGGAAACGGGCGATGTCCCGGGCGTGGTAGCGGGGGGACTCGTCCTGTTTGTAAGAGGTTTCGTGCTCTTCATCGGCCACGATCAGGCCCAGTTTTTCCACCGGTGCGAAGACCGCCGAGCGCGGACCTACCACAATGCGGGCCTCACCCTGCCGCACGCGCCACCATTCGGCAGCACGTTGCGCGGGGGTCAGCCGGTGGTGGAGCAGCGCCACTTTCTCCGCTCCAAAACGTTCCCGGAAGCGCGCCACCGTCTGGGGAGTAAGTGCTATCTCTGGAACTAGGATGATGGCTCCCAGTCCCCGCTGTACCACCGCCTCCATTACCTGGAGGTACACTTCCGTTTTCCCGCTGCCGGTAACGCCGTGGAGAAGAAACTCCTCATGCTTTCCGGACTCGAGAGCAGCCAAAAGTCTCGCGACTGCCTGGCCCTGGGCCTGCGTAAGGCTGAGCGGACGGGCCGTCACAAACGGCGATGCGGGTGCGAGACCGAAAGCAGCCGCCTCCCACTCCTCGCGCAGTTCACCGTCGCCGGCATCCCCTGCGCCGGCTGGCTGAGGCTGGGGGCGGGAATAGGCCCGGCCCCCGCGGCGGACACGCCCCTGATCCGGAGGGGAGACCAGCTTGAGCGCTTCATAGAGGGGCGCAAGCGTGATCGAGGAAAGATAGCTGGCGGTCTCGAGAAGCTCCACCGTCAGGCATGGCTGCGCATCGACCAGTTTGAGCAAAGGCTTGATCTGCTCGAGTGGCACCTCGGTCGAGTCGGCGAGTTCGACCACCCAACCCAGCGCCTGCTGCCGACCAAGGGGCGCTCTTACACGCCTCCCCAGGATGTCGCCCGGCCAGTTGTCGGGCAGAAGATAATCTAAGGGCCGTGCCCCTGGCAGGCCGGCCCTGTCGAGAACCACCCGGGCAAAGCGGCCGCGGGCGCTGCTCATTTGATGCCCGCCCGGGTTCGCTCGTACCTGACGAGATCCTGAGCGATTTCGTCCAGCGCGACACTGACGGGTTTCTTGCCGCTCGGGTTGACCAGCGGCTGGGCCTGATTGACCAGCTGACGCGCCCGCTTCGCCGCCGCCACCACCAACGTATAGCGGCTATCGACTTTCTCACGCAGCACTTCGATCGGAGGCTGGTCGATTATAGACACAGTGATCACGCTCCCTGTATGTGGCACTCCGCGCTGGCTAAAGCCCGAGGGCTTCTTGCTTCACCGGCAGTGCCCTGGCCCTCCGCCTCCACAAGCCACTTGCGCCGTGTCCAGGCGACCCGCTTGCCCGTTACAAACGGGTGACGATAAGCGCGCATAGGTTAAGATTACCACACCGCACGGTGGTCTGCAAATGCGTCTCAAGGCTGAAGCTCACGATAATCCCGCCCTATCCGCTGGGCTAAAGCTCCGCGGTTTACGGGCGGGTCTATGCGATCAGTACCCCTACTGGCATTCCCCACGCAAGACCCTGAAACTAAACCCGCCCCAGGCGTCACTTCAACCTCTCCGCCTCTTCGTGGATGGAGGCCAGCAGACTACTGTGATCACTCCGGTGCACCCGCAGACGCTCGGCCTGGACGATGGCCACCAACGCACTGACTGCCGAGTCCAACGAGTCATTCAGGACTACATAGTCGTAGTCTTTCATCTTCTCCAGTTCACCGGAGGCAGCCTGAAGCCGCTTCCAGATCGTTTCGTCCGCATCCTTGCCGCGGGTTTCCAGACGGTGGCGCAATTCAGCCAGGGAGGGTGGCATGACAAAGACTAACACTGCTTCGGGGACACGTTTACGGATACGGGCCGCTCCCTGGGTTTCGACGTCCAGGGCAACCGTCCGCCCCTGCTCGAGGGCAGTTTCGATGAAAGGCAGCGGCGTGCCGTAGCGGCGCCCGCAATACTCCGCCCACTCGAGGAAACGGTCTTCCTCTACCCAACGGTTGAATTCTTCGTCGGTCATGAAGAAATAATCCACACCATGGACCTCACCCGGGCGTGGCTGTCTGGTGGTTGCCGATATGGAGTACAGGATGTCGGGCATCCGCTTGCGCAATTCGGTAATGAGCCGGTTCTTGCCTACCCCGGATGGTCCGGATACCACAAGGAGGAACCCACGACGCACTCTCTTGCCCCCTACCCGCACTTGCCAGCTTCTACTCTACTTTTTCCGACCCCGCACTCTCCGGTCGATCCTTCTGCAACAAACGACTGGATACCGTCTCCGGTTGGACCGACGACAGGATCACATGATCACTATCGGTTATGATCACCGCCCGGGTGCGGCGACCGTAAGTTGCATCGATCAGCCTTCCCCGATCCCGGGCATCCTGGACAATGCGTTTGATGGGTGCGGATTCGGGACTGACCACCGCAATGATCCGGTGGGCAGAAACGATGTTGCCAAAACCGATGTTGATCAACCGAATTTCCATTGAGGCAATACTCCCCCCGGGTCGGGAAGACGAAAGAGCCCATCCGGACCGTGGCGACGCCCGGACTCCGGACAGGCCGGTACTACAGGCCTGGTCATTCTCAACGCCTGCGCTACACGCCGGTGGCTGGACGGCAAAAAAACCGTGATTAGCTCAGCTTCTCCAGCAAGGCCGTACGCTGCCGCTTGCCGAGGCCCTTCACCCTCCGGCTGGCATGAATGCCAATCTCCTCCATGATCTGCTGAGCGCGCACCTTGCCCACCTGCGGCAGGGATTGGATGAGGTAGGCAACCTTCATCCTTGCTACGACTTCGTTGCCTTCATCCGATAGGACGTCCTTCAGGCGGAGCTCACCTTTCTTGAGACGCCTACGGAGCGAAGCCCGTTGAGCTCTCATCTCCTGAGCTTTCGCCAGCGCCTCTTGCTTCTGCTGCATGGACAACTTGGGCAAAGCCATGATAGACGCGCACCTCCTTCGTGCTACTCAACGTTCGCCAGTTGCTCCCGAACCCTTTCGACCTCGGCCTTGGCTTCCACTACCAACTGTGCAATCTCCAAGTCCTGCGCCTTGCTAGCAATGGTTGTCAGCTCCCGGTTGACTTCCTGTGCGAGAAAGTCCAGCCTTTTTCCAGCCGGCTCGGTGAGCTCCAGGGCTTGCCGCATGGCTGCCAGGTGAGCAGCGAGGCGCACAACCTCCTCGCGAATGTCACTCCGATCAACCACCAACGCGAGCTCTCTCGCCAGGGCCTGCTGATCCTCGGGGGTCACCGTCTGCGGCTGCAGGTCCAGCCACCGTTTCCACAAGCGCTCACGGTAAACTCGGGGTAAGTCCGGAGCCCTCCGGGCAATCGCCTGATACTGCCCGTCCAATCGCGCCAGGCGTTGCACCAGCTCCGCCTCGAGGCGTTCACCTTCGGCACGCCGGCGATCACGCAGACGCGCGGCTGCCTGGGCCACTACCTCGGCCGCTGCCTCCCCGAGGTCTGGATCGAACTCCTCCTCCTGGGCAACCACTACGCCCGGAAAGTTGAGAAGCCACGGCCAGACCCACTGGTCCGGGTTTGCGCTACCTGCATCCTCAAGCCCATGCCCCGGGACCCCCTTGCCCAAAGCGATCACTTCGGTTGCTACCCGTAGCAACGCTTCCGCCAGAGGCCGGTCCAAGGATAGTTTTCTTCCCGGACCAGCGAATTCCTCTATCGTAACGGATATTTCCACACGTCCGCGATGAATATGCCCATGCACCACTTGTCGCAATCTATCTTCGACGGGCAACAGGATCGTGGGAAGACGTGCCGACCAGTCGAACCCCCTGTGATTGAGGGAACGTATTTCGGCGCGCAGCCGATACCCGCATTTTTGGAGTACGGCCTCCCCGTAGCCAGTCATACTGAATAGCACCGGCTTACCCCTTTTCTCCCGGACATTCTTATCCATCTCGGTCTGTATTGGCTTGCCAGGATACAGCCCCGGTCTGTATTAGCCTGCCAGGATACAGCTATTCTAGCAGGTGAGGAGGAGGCCGAAAAGTGCTTCAGGAATGGGCACGCCCAAGGTGCAACCGTACCCACAGGTAGGCGGCGGTCTGGCGGAGCAGGTAGACGACGCCATCGAAAGCAATGGGCCAGGCTGCAGCCAGGAAGACGGCCTGCCACTCCCGCACGGCCAACGGCACGGTATGGAAGTGTGCTGCCAGCGGCGGCCAGTAGACGGTAGCCAGTTGCATGAGGCCGCTGCCAAGCACTGCCAGCACGAGCGGCCGGTTACCGGAAAGCCCGACGGCGAAGCAAGAGAGCCGCTCCGAGCGGGTCTGGAGTACGAACAGTAGTTGTGAAAATACCAGGGCGTTGAAGGCCACCGTCTGGGCGCGGATCACATCACCGGGCTGTGAAAGCAGTTGCCACAGAAAGACCACCACGGTCGACAGTCCGATGACCAACCCCCGCCCCAGGATGCGCAAGCCCAGTCCCCGGGAGAAGACTCCCTCCTGCGGGAGCCGGGGCGGTCTTTCCATCGTACCAGGCTCCGCAGGGTCAACGCTGAGGGCAAGAGCTGGCAGGCCATCGGTGACCAGGTTCATCCAGAGAATCTGGATCGGTACCAACGGTAGGGGCAGACCGGCCACGGCGGTGGCGAACATGGCGATTACCTCCCCTGCGTTGCAGGAGAGGAGATAGCGGATACTCTTGCGGATGTTCTCATAGATTGCCCGCCCTTCCTCCACAGCAGCGACGATGGTGGCGAAGTTGTCATCGGCAAGAACCATGTCGGATGCTTCCTTGGTAACCTCGGTCCCCATCCGTCCCATGGCAATGCCGATGTGCGCCTCCCGTACCGCCGGGGCGTCGTTGATTCCGTCGCCGGTCATGGCAACTATCTCACCCTGACGGCGGAGCGCCTGGACAATGCGCAGCTTGTGCCGGGGCGTCACCCGGGCAAATACCTGCGTCTTCCGGACGGTCTCCGCCAGAGTCCGGTCGTCCATTGTCTCGACTTCCGGCCCGGTTACGGCGCC
>JBLNBY010000070.1:0-4491 GCA_050260295.1 Bacteroidota bacterium | reverse complement strand
ACCGCCAGAGCGGACGATTCTCCCCTCCACCATCACGTGAACGAAATCCGGCTGCAAGTAGCGGAGGATCCGCTGATAGTGGGTGATGAGCAGGGCAGAGAACTCTGGTCCCCGCAGGCTGTTGACACCACCGGCCACCACCTTCAGCGCATCGATGTCCAGCCCCGAGTCGGTCTCGTCCAGAATGGCGAGGCCCGGGCGCAGCAGCGTCATCTGCAGGATCTCGTGGCGCTTCTTCTCCCCACCCGAGAAACCTTCGTTGAGGCTGCGCCGCAGGAAGCTCTGGTCCATGTCGAGGAGTGCGAGCTTCTCCTTGAGCAGGGCCTGGAAGTCACGGAGCGAGACATCCTCCTGTCCGAGGAACCCTCTCCGCGCGTTGAGCGCGCTCCTCAGGAAGTTGGCTACGCTCACACCGGGAATTTCCGCAGGATACTGGAAGGACAGGAAAAGCCCCCGGCGAGCCCGCTCATCCGGTTCCATCTCCAGCAGGTTCTCACCTTCAAAGAGAACTTCTCCTTTGTCGATCTGGTAACGTGGATGGCCCATGAGGGTTAGTGCCAGCGTCGTCTTGCCCGAACCGTTGGGCCCCATCAGGGCGTGTACCTTACCTGGGTTGATGGTGAGGTTGAGACCTTTCACTATCTCCTTGCCATCCACACTCACGTGCAGGTCGCGGATCTCCAGCCGCGGTATTTGCTGTACCACTGCCTTGCCCCCTAAATTCCGAGCAAATAACTTGGGTTTCGCCGTCTAGTATAGCACAATCCTCCGGAAGAGGGCACCCTTCGTGCAAAAACGCCCACCGCCGGTATGTTTCCCGGAAGTGGGCGTCTCCTTCAGACAGACGTTGGGCTTACTTGCTCTCCGTTACTCCGGCCGCGGCCGCCTGAGCGTCCTCGGCACTCCGCTCCTCGAGCTCCTCTTCCAGCAACTTTTTCTGCTCTTGCAGCCGCTCCGCCATGTTGGTCATCCATTCCTTTATTTCGTCATCCGAAAGATCCGGGTGGAGTTGCTTGAGAGCAGCGGCCGTTTTCGGATCCTGCCAGACGGCCAACCTTTGTTCGACGAACTGGAGACGCTCCTGCAGCATCTCGGCATCCAGCCGGTCAATACCGAGCCCCGGGCCGCGCCTTCCGCCCCACATGCCACCACGCATACCACCCATCGGGCCGTCGTGGCAGCCGGCCCACATACCACCCCGTCTGCCATAAGCATTACCCCGTTCCGAACTATCCGGGCCTGCTTGGGTCACGGCGGTGGAACCCGCTCCGGTGGCAGCCGGTTTGATGGCCGGCCCGCCCCGACCGGCTAGAGCCGGAGTGGTCACGAATGTACCGACCAGAAGCCCGGCAGTCAGCAATCCTTTGGCGTACTTTACGGCCTTGCTTGCCATTGAAACCAACCTCCTCGAACGGCCTTGTCCTCACTGGCCTCACCCTGTCGCCGGCCGCCGACGGGGATCGGTCAGCTTCTGCCCATACCATACCGAGCGGATCTGAAGCTGATTAGGGGGAATTATGGAGATCTTGTGGGGAAAGAGCGTCCCCCCGCGAAGGCTGATTCCCATGTGGTACGATCAAACCCGGAAGCAGAGAGCCGATCATCGTAATTCGCAGACAAACACGGGAAAACAGGACCAGACAAGACCAAACAAGACCAGACAAGGCAGTCTCAGGAGGTTACCTATTCTTATGAACGGCCCGGCGGCACGCATACTCGTGGTGGACGACGAACCGACGATCCGCCGCGTGGTGCAGGCTTATCTCGAGAAGGAAGGATACTCGGTCATTGCCGCAGCCGACGGCGAAAGTGCCTGGCAGGCATTCGTGAGTTCCCAACCGGCGCTCGTAATCCTCGACCTGATGCTGCCAGGAATCTCCGGCTGGGACTTGTGCCGGCGCATGCAGGCCCACCGTCCGGAGGTGCCGGTCATCATGCTGACTGCACGCGGGGAAGAGACGGATCGCATCGTCGGCTTGCGCCTGGGGGCGGACGACTATGTCACCAAACCCTTCAGCCCGGCCGAGTTGGTGGCACGGGTACAGGCAGTCTTGCGCCGGGTTGACAAAGCCCGCCCTGCCACGGCCGAGGGCGGAAATGGGTCTGTGCCGGCAGCGGAAGAATCAATTCTCGCGTTTGGCCCGCTCTGCATCGACCCCGCTAGTTTCGAGGCAAGGGTTGACGATAACCCAGTTGAACTGACACCCAGTGAATTCCGACTCCTTCTCCGCCTCGCCCGCAATCCCAACCGGGTACTAAGCCGCGGCCAGCTCGTGGATGCCATCGCCGGTGAGAATTATGCCGGCTATGAACGAAATGTCGATACACACATAAAGAATCTCCGCCGCAAACTGGCAGCCGCGGGATTGAAGACGCAGGTAGTCGAAACAGTATACGGCATCGGTTACCGGTTTCGTCCTTCCGCCCCTCGACCTGTCAAGAAAAGTTAGGAGGCAGTACTGTGCGATCGGGATGGAGGCCAACCTTACGTGGGCAGTTGCTACTCGCCTTCATCGCGGTCATCGTTACCGCGGTGGTGCTGAGTGCATTGGTTGGCACGGCCAGCCTGACCGAACGGTACGTCGGCCACATGCGGATGCAGCGGATGCTGGGTTACGATTCGCAGGAGATTCCCATACAGGAGGCTCCTGCACCGGGGCCGCGACGCCCATACATGTCCATGCCTGGAGTTGAATCGACCCTTTCCGAACCTCCTCTTGGGTGGCTCGACGCACTCCGCCGGGCCTGGTTGAGCATTTTTGGTTCACCGGCCGCCACCGTGGGGCTTGGCCTCTCCCCCGGTGAGTACCGCCTCCTGCGCAGCCTCAACCTGGGACTCCTGGCGGCCGGAGGGATAGCCGTGGCCCTCGCCATCATCCTCAGTCTGGTGCTATCGTCCCGGCTGTCCCACCCACTGGCCGCCCTCACAGCCACCGCCCGGGAGATCGAGACCGGTAATCTGGAGGCCCGCGTCCCCTTCGCGGCAATCAGGAGAGCCCCGGAGGAAGTCGTGGCCCTCGCCGAGGCCGTCAATCAGCTTGCTATCGGCCTCACGGACGCAGAGCGACAACGGCACAACCTCATCGCCGGCGTCGCCCATGAGTTGCGTACCCCTGTCACCGCCATTCGGAGTCTCGCCGAAGCCGTACGCGATGGTGTTCTGCCCGGCGACAGGGACGCCTGGGAGACCGTGGCCGGAGAGACCATGCGCCTGGGCCGGCTCATCAACGATCTTCTCGAGTTGTCGCTCTGGGAATCAGGTCAAATGAAACTCCATCGGGGACAAGTTGACGTCGGGGAACTGCTGCAACAACTAATCCTCGCTTACAAGGCAGCCGCCCAGGAAAAACAGATAGACATTGCCGCCAAAATCTCTTTACCGAATGACGTTCGATGGATTTGGGCCGACCGCGAACGACTCAGCCAGGTGCTGCACAATCTCCTGAGTAACGCCATGCGTCATACGCCCGAACGCGGGAAGATTGAGATTGCAGTCCGCCCGGCAACTGCTGACACCCGGTTGCGCGATGCCATCGAGTTTGTAGTCAGCAATACAGGTCCAGGTATCCCGCCAGCCAATCTCCCCCACCTCTTCGAACGCTTTTACCGCGGCGACCCATCCCGTTCCCGGGCTACAGGTGGGGTCGGCCTGGGGTTAACCATCGCAAAACAGATAGTCGAAGCTCACGGCGGTTATATCTGGGCGGAAAGCAACCCACCGGAACCCACCCGTTTCGTTTTTCGCCTTCCGCTCACGAGGGAGGACGGCAATGAATCCCTAGAGGCTGAGTCTCAACGGGATTGAATATCAGTTCAAAATGGATATAATACCTATGAAGGCAAGTGTGGGTGTGAGTGGATCTGTTTGCCCACTCCTTCAAATGGGATCAAAAAAAACAGGAGGTTGCTTATGCGGGCCAAGATCGTCAACCCGGATGCCATTGTTGAGTTAGCCATCGCCAACGAGGTCGAGGCGGCGCGCAGCTCGGATGTGCCTTCTCGCGAAGTGGCCAAAAGGATTATGCAGATTCTCACCGATATCAGCGCTGACTTCCGCCAGGTTCGTCCCCGGCAGCCGCGCAATCCTGCCGGCGGCGCCGGCGCGGCCCGGGGTCGTCGCGCTCGTGCCCAGTAGTAGTCACCTACCGGATCGATTCGCGATTCAAGCTGAAAGGCCCCAGGAAGCATGGGCCAACCAAAGCTTTGCCCAGCAACCTGGGGCCTTTATCATCTGCGCATCGGAGTCTACAGCTCAACTAGCTCCGGCACGGAACTTTGACACTCAGTCAGCACTCGCTGTAGCCACAACTCATGCATTTCAGGCAGCCTTCGACGTGCATCAGGCTAAACTGTCCACATTCTGGACAAAGCGAGCCCGACATGCCCCGGGAAGCAGCAGGGGCCACATTCCGATCGAGTAGTGCCAGCTGTTGGAGCGCGACCGCAGGCGGCTCTTCCCGCTCCTGGACTCCTGCCTCTTCCCGCAGCCGT
>JBLNBY010000069.1:0-2942 GCA_050260295.1 Bacteroidota bacterium | reverse complement strand
CGAAGCCCTTGGTTACCAAGTCGAAAGACGGGAGACTGCTGCGCCGGCCGCGCCTGCCGCACCGGCTCCCGAACGCCGTCGGGAGATACTCGAGGCTCTGGGCCGGGGGGAGATCAGTGCTGAGGATGCCATCAAGCAGTTGAAAGGCAAGGCTGAAAGTATCTCGGACCAGTAGGGTGAGCAGGGGAGGAGTAACCATGAACGAGGAGCGCCTCTTGATCCTGAAGATGCTGGAGCAAGGGAAGATCTCGGCTGAGGAAGCTGCGGCGTTGCTGGAAGCCCTCGAGGAACGTGACTCCGAGGATTTCAGAAATGCTGCGGGTGACGAGGTCGCAAGTCGCGGGGTTGCACAGCACGACGAGAACGTTGCGGGCGGCGCTGCTCAGGACAAGGGTGCAGAGGGAGACAAAGGTCAAGATCAGGACGCCGGGGAAAGTGGAACGAGAGGAAAGGTCTTGGGCGACAGGAACGACGAAGACTGGGACTCCCGGATCGAAGAGTTGGGCCGCAAGGCAGAAGAGTGGGGGCGTGAGGTCGAGGAGAGTGTGACCCGATTTGCCGGCCGCCTGCAGGAGACGATTGAGCAAAAGCTCGTACCAGGGTTGGAGAACCTGGGTGATTGGGTATCGACGTCCAGATTCCGGTTTCTCCGTCAATGGCAACCGGGGGTATTGATCGACAAGCAATACCGAGGCCGGTTTGCCGCGCAGTCTGCTGCTCCCGGTACAGTTGGCTCTGATACTCTCCCGATTTTGATCCAGCTGGTAACTCGTAACGGCAATATCAAGATTACCACTACGCAAGAAGAGGAGTATATCCTGCGAATTCACGGGCGTATCCGCCCCCAGTCCCAGGCTTCGGCCGGAGCCAGGGCTACGGCTGCGGCCGAGGGCTGGATCGACTCGCTGGTTGAGGGTGCTATGAGCGGTGCCGGCATCCAGCTTGATTTGACTGGCCCACAGGTCGTTGCACTCCACATTGAGCTGGCAGTTCCCACGGAGCACCGCTATCAAATCGGTTTGAATAGTGTGAATGGTTCGGTGGCCGTACTGGGCCATGGACTGAGGTCCTCCACCACTGCCGTCGAGACAGTCAACGGTGGAGTGTCAGTCAAAGGGCTGGCCGCCGAATATGTGCGGGTGGCGACCCGGAATGGAGGCATCAGCCTGGCCGACCTGCAGACAGGGCGGGGTGAAGCGAGTACCACCAACGGCGGGATTGCTGCCTCGATTAACAGCCTCTCCGGCGATTGGCAGCTTCTTACACGCAACGGTGGCATAGCTGTCAACGTTCTCAGCGTTGGGCGATCGCCCGGGCGCGGGAAGTGGAGGATCCGGACCACCAACGGTGGTATCACGGTGGTCATACCGGCCGCGCCGCTGCCGCCCATCTTTTTCCGCGCGCAGACCCGCATGGGAAAGGTACAGGTAGACGCCGCACAGCTAGTTCTCCGGCGTACCCTTCGTGAACAGGGACGGCATTACGTCGAGGGTTTCTTGGGGACTGCCGCTGACAGCGCAGGTGTGCGCGAAGATATCAGTGCTGGTGTACCGGCGGGAGCAATGGCAGGCCAGGGTGCGGCAACCGGTTCACCAGAGCTCCAGTTGGAACTGGAGACGACGCTCGGCTCGATTACGGTTCGGCAGGAGTAGTTCGGTTACTCGGGTCAGTCGGTTACCAGTCTCTAGCCTCGAACACCTGACAGGAGGTTTCACAAGATGAAAGAAGAGCGGTTGAGGATCCTTCAGATGCTGCAGGAAGGAAAGATCACAGTGGAAGAGGCGGATCGGCTGCTGCAGGCGTTGGTTGAGGCGGACGGCCCGCCTGGTAAGATAGTGCAGCCTGCCTCTCGGTCACGGTCCCGGTTTCTGAGGGTACGTGTCTTCAGCACCAATGGGGACAAGGTAAACGTCAACATCCCGCTGCGACTGGCTAAATTCGCCCTGCGGTTCATCCCCAAGGATGCGCAGTTACAAATGGCGGAGCAGAACGTCGACCTGGACACTATCCTGGCGGCCATCGAGGAAGGTGCCGAGGGGAAGATCATCGAAGTAACTACCGACGGCGGGGATCGGGTAGAAGTCTCTGTCGACTGAATGTCCTTGTCTGATTGTCAGGATGCGCCGCCCTGCGCCAGCCAGTTTGGGTGCAGACGGCGCATTTGACTTACATTTCTCCGCTTGTTACTCTCTTGACTCATTCTGGTGATAGAGTTAAGTCTAGCGACGTGGTTTGCTAAAACGTTTCTGCTCCCGGAGTTGACAAACGCGTATCGTGACAGCTTTGTGAAAGGGTCGATCCAGGATGGCGGCTCTGCCAAGCCGTGGGGATACAAGCTGGTTTATGCATGATCGGTTTGGGCTCTTCATCCACTGGGGGCTCTACGCCTTGCCCGCTCGCCATGAATGGGTGAAGCAGTTTGAAAGGATCCCGGACGAGCTGTATGACCGGTACTTTCGCCACTTTGATCCGGATCTCTACGACCCGGAGTTATGGGCGCAGGCGGCTGCAGACGCAGGCATGAAGTATTTCGTGGTGACCGCCAAACATCACGAGGGATTCTGCCTGTGGGATTCCAAGCTAACCGACTACAAGGCGACGAACACCCCTGCGGGTCGGGACCTCTTGCGTCCCCTCGTGGACGCGTTCCGCCGAAGACAATTGCGCGTAGAAGCCGGCGAGACAGGTAAAGTGATCAGGCTGTAGAACTCCCAAATGGACTGTCGTAGTACACCAGCAGTGAGCAGTAGCACAGTCCAACGGAAGGGATGAGGTCGATGAAGAAGGGGATAAACCATTGGTGCTTTCCATCCTCGTACGGAGTCGAGGCGGCGGCACGCCTGGCGGCCCAAGCCGGTTTCCAGGGGTTTGAAATGAACGTGGCCCTGCCACCAGTTCAGGAGGGAGCAAGATCGGGTGCGGTCCGCCTCACGGATAACCTG
>JBLNBY010000068.1:0-5640 GCA_050260295.1 Bacteroidota bacterium | reverse complement strand
TATGACCGCCTGTTCATCCTCGAACTCGTGATGCGGCCGCTCTTCCGGGTCGAGGGCAGCGCTGAGGAATTCGGCCAACAGCCCTGTAGCTTCGCTAACCTTCTTGATCTCTGTCTCGTCGGGTTTCACCAGGTCGATCCAAACCCCTGGTTGTCCCAGGTCGTGGACTTCCTGCAGTACCCCGCCGATCTCGCGATAAGCCCGCAACATTCTCTCCCACCCCCCGGCCGGCACGACGCTGGGCAGTGCAAACCTGCTCCTGCTCGCCATCGGGCATCAGTGGGAGGCGACCAAAAAAGTAAAAGGCCCACAAGGGGCCTCCCGTCAACGTACCAACCGGACGCGAACGCGCGTCCTGGAGGAATCAGGCGGGACCTACCCCCGATACCCCTGCATTCCGGCGTCTTGCAGGCTGATTTGACCCTTGTCGATCAGCGTCCACCAGCATTTCACCTCTTACGCCAGCCCATTCTACCAGTGCCTGCCGGCAGGGTCAATGCGTCCGCAGAGGAGTCCTCGCCCGGCGCCGCCAGCCCTAACCTCTAGTGGCGACTGCCACTACGAAGAAGAGCAGGTCGAGGATGACGACGATGACCTGTGTCCAGATACCGAAACCACCCGACTGAAGCTGAGGGTGAGGCAGGAGGCCGTTGTGGGTCGGGAAGAATTGTCGTTGGTGGAAGAAGTAGCCGATCGCAACCTCAAGATCCGGAAGTATACCTCCAACTGCTCCCCATAGCAGCGCCGGCCACAGATCAGCCCGTTGTTGATGCCCCAGATACCACCGCAGAAAGGCCAGCACGGCAGCGGTGGCCGCCAGGTCGACGATGGCCTGCAACGGGGTGCGATAATCGCGGTGGGGCGTCTCATCAAGAGGTATGTGGGATATCACTCCGGCAAGCAACGCCGCCGCCGGATGGCGCATCATCACCCCCAGAACTGCTCCCGTCAGTCCATGTGCCAGGCTGATCACCGCGGGACGCACCTGCCTTTCGCCGTACCATTCTCCATATCTCCTGTGCTTCCTCTAAGCGTAAGAGATATGCGGCGACGGCGAAAGCCAGCATCCCGGCAATCACCCCCACTCCCACTTCCATGGTCCGGGCGGCCATACCACCAGTTCCCAAGAACTTACGGATGAGCGCCGCTCCCTGCCAGGCCGACAGAGCCAGGGGAAGCGAGGCCAACCCCGCCCTCACGACCAGCTTTACGACGGAACCGTAGCCTAGCGGGCCGATCCGCCGGTGAAGTTGCCACAGGTAACTGCACAAAGCAAACAAGGCTGCCAGCGCGAATGAAAGCGAAAGCCCCAGGTACCCCAGGGGGGTAAACCGGAGAAAGAGAAGGCCCAAACCAAAGTTGACCAGCAAGTTGACCAGCGCGACCCGAACGGGAGTACGCGTATCCTTGAGGGAATAGAAGACCCGGGAGAGTATCTGCACCCCGGCAAGGCCTATCATTCCGACGGAGTAGATGCTCAGGGCCGCGGCGGTGGCGGCAGTATCCTCGTCGGTGAAAGCACCGGTCTGAAACAGGAAACGAACGATCGGGCGGCCCAAAACCATCATGCCGACCGCGGCCGGAATGGTAAGAAAGAGGACCATCCGCAGGGCACGCACCACCGTCAATCGAAACTTGTCGATCTCATCCAGAGCTGCCTGGCGAGTCAGAGTGGGAAAGATGGCCTGTGATAGCCCCATGGCGAACACGCCCAGCGGAAACTGCATCACACGGTTGGCCAGACGCAGCGCTGTCATGCTTCCGGAGCTCAAACCCGAGGCCAGGTTTTGGGTGAGGATCACATTGAGCTGGCCAATGGAAAGGCCGATGACGGCCGGGCCCATGAGTACCAGCATCCGCTGGAAAGCCGGATGCCGCAGGTCGACTCGCAACCGGTAGAAGCGCCGGGCCCGCCCCCAGATCGCCGGCAGTTGGACCAGGAAGTTGGCCGCCGCCCCAGCCACCGCTCCGTAGGCCATCCCTTCCACGCCCATGTACGGGCCAAGTATGTAAGTCCCCAGGATGATACCGACGTTGTAGAGAATCGGCCCGAGAGCAGGCGCAGTGAAATGCCGGTAGGAGTTGAGCACACCCATCTGCAGGCCGGCCAGGGCGGTAAAGAAGACGGCTGGAAAAGTGATGCGCATCAGGCGGATGAGCAGAGCACGCTGTTCACCCACGAACTCGTAGGCGACCAGCGGGGCGAGTTGGGGAGTGAAGATGATTCCCAATACGAGAAAGGCCAGCAGTACGACCAGCGTTACATTGATGAACGTACTGCCGATCCGCCATGCCTCTTCTTCCTTATCCCGCGCCAGGTACTCGGTGAAGATGGGAATGAAGGCCGCACTCAGCGCCCCGCCCACCAGCAACATGTACATGAGGTCGGGGATGCCAAAGGCGGCCGTATAGGCGTCGGTGGCGCCACTGCGTCCGAAAATGTCGGCGACGGCCCGTTCACGAACGAAACCGAGCAGGCGGCTGACCAAGGTGGCCGTCATCAGAATGCCTGCCGCCCGCACCACCCCGGTCACCCCCGGAGTACGGGAACTTCTGGTTGCCTTTGCAGCAACCGAAGTGGTCCCGGCCGTCCCGGCAGCGCTGGTGGCAGCGAGATCCTCCTGGAACCTCCGGGTCTTGGCAGCTTCGACAGCTTCAGCAGTTTCAGCAGTTTCAGACGAAGAAGACGAAGACAAGGACGGCGTCTCGGACCCCGCCGCAGATTCCCCGGGTTCAGAAACCCCGGGGGTGGTATTGGTGGTCTGATCCTCCACTTAGACTACTCCCCTACTCCGCAAAAGCAAACATAAAGAACGACCCAGCTACTCGCGCTTGAGAATCCCGGCCAGCACCCGTCCCAAGACCCGCCCTGCTTCCTTTGCTTCGGCCAGTTCATTGGTATAAGTACCGACTTCCACGACAAGGAGGTTGGGCAACAGATCCTGGTTGAAGCGGGCGTCTCCCCGTAACATGATACCCCGGGAAAGGTCGGGATGGACTTCCTGAAGTGCCTTGTGCAGTTGTTGTGCAAAGGCAAGATTCTTGCGCCAGTGGGGATTGGGGAGCACCGATGTGTCGCTGCCGACGATGAAGGCGATCCGCGCCGTTTGCCTGCCGTTGATACGAGTCGTATCGGGGGTGTATTCGGTCCCGTCCCTGTGGATGTCCAGCGCTACGACGATCGACGGGTACTGCTCCAGATAGTCACGTACCAGCTGGCGAGAGTTAGTGTAGGAGCTGCTGAACGCAGGAAAGTCATTCACTCTTACCGAGTGAACTGCCGGTATCCCGGCAGCCCGCAGCGCGGCAGTAATCTCCTTTCCGACTTGAATCACACCCGAATCGGCACTATTCCATTCGTAATGGTCCTTCTCAGACTCCCGGCCCTTTTCGTGGTAGGACTCGGCGGTATGAGTGTGATAGATCAGGACCAGAGGTTGGTTATTGCCTCCCCCGCCCGCACTGCCGGCTCCTCCTCCCCCACTCCCACTTCGCGCCGAATCGGGTACTTTCGCGCCGCTCGTGCGGCCGTCGTCCACTGGCATGTCCGGCGTATCAGTGGTTCCGCCTCCCGGCGATGATCTGCTCGGGTCATGTGTGGGTGCACCAGGAGCGACTGAAGATGCGGGCGTGCCCACGAACTGTGCAGGCAATGCCTCGGGTAGAGGCCATTCCCCGCCGGCGCCGACCGTACTTCCACCCCAGACGGACATCACCGTACTGCTGCCGCCCCGGGAGGGCAAGTCAACGCTACGTACAGGTGCAGGGGTATGTTGGTCGCGCACAGCCCTGAAGCCTGGTAAGGTGTAGCTCAACACGCTGCCCGGACTGTGAACATCGATCCCGGTGAGTGCTGCGAGCCACCCCCAGATACTACGGCCGCCGATGGGCTGCTGCGCCTGAGCCTCAGCTTGCACCATCGATGGCTCGGATCCAGTGCGCAGGAACCCGGGCAGAGCCGTGGCCAGGGCGGACGTCAAGAGTTGCCGATCTGCCAGGCGAAACCCGGGGCGGAGGAGCGCCCGCAGGCGTTCCTTCCACGTCGTAGAAGCCGGCGTGACATCCGTGTCGATCGGACCGGTTGCCCGGCCCACCGGAGAGAGAGCCGGTACAGCGTCGTACTCCCGCTGGCTCATTCCGAGGAAGATGCCGTACAAGCTTACCGCCACGAGGAGCAATCCCAGGAGTACGCCCAAAAGTACGGACAGGATCGAGATGTCCCGTTCTCTGCCCGCCAAGGTCGGACGGAGACCTGGCGGCCGGTGGCGAACCGGTTTCACGATGAGCCTGGAAAGGCCCATGGTCGCCGGAACTTGCGGAAGCCGGTTCAGGTGGTTCACGTCCCCCTCTCCCCGTCTGGACAAGCTAGGATGCGTAAAGGGGAGCCGTGACGGTGACTGTGAAGGTGAAGGTGAAGGCCAGGGTTTTTCTACTGTTGAACCCATCCGATCAGGTCGTGCCGGGGAAGAAAGCACAGGCGCCCGCCACCAGCCCGAAGAGCCCATCAGAGGGCGGGCCGGCGGCGTGGCCGATTCAACCGGCCTTCCCCCCTGCGTGTCCATCTTCATGGTTGTAACCCCCCGAACCCCCAAGTTGACTCATCGCCACGTTTCCGTTTGATCTATATGCGGGGTGGGCGGTTGGGTAGTCCACTACTGCAAGGTGTCGAAGGCGTCTTCAAGCGTGAACCCCGGGTGCAGACCCACGTTGATCCCGGCAGCTATCACCGCCGCCAGATCGTCAATGAGCGAGTCCACTTCTTTGGGCGCGACTATCATAGTCCCAAGATATGGTCCAAGCAGCGTCCGCAATGTCTCTTCCTTGCCGGCCTCACCCGGTCGGGGCAGTATCCCAGCCCCCGGCCGACGACTACCCGGCCAGCTCTGCATGGCAGCGGCCCCATCGGTCACTGGTGCAGCACCTGACCCCATAGTTGGTGAAGCAGCAGGGACAGCAGGCTGCACAGAGTGTCCGGCAGGACGCGGTCCGGGCGGTGCAACCGGTATGCCACCGGCAGCCATACCGGGAGTCGAACCGGGTGTCACGCCGGGGGTCATGCCAGCGGCGGCTGGCATATCAGGGGGCTGCGGTCTTACCCATGCGGCAGCACCATCGCCTCCGCTGTCCACACGCGCCTGTCCGTCAGAGGGCCCATGGCCGGACAGACGTTCCCAGGCATCGGAGATTATGGTCATCGCCCCGATGACGGTGGGTGCCCCGATGACGAGTACGGGTACGCCAGTGTCGGCCTGGGTGATTCCTTTCCGCCGGTTGCCCACACCCGACCCGGGGGAAATACCCGCATCGGAGATCTGAATGGTGGTTCCCAGGCGCTCGACGGTCCGGGCTGCGAGGGCATCGACACAGAGCACCAGGGCTGGCTTGAACCGTGCCACGAGGGCTTCCACGATCTCACCGGTTTCCATGCCTGTCAGGCCCAGCACCCCCGGAGCGACGGCGGCGACGGGCCGGAATCCCTGGCGGGCCGCCGGTGGCGCATAGCGGAAGAGGTGTCTGGTGATTAAGGCATGCCCCACTACTTTCGGTCCGAGAGCATCGGGGGTGGCGTGCCAGTTACCCAAACCCACCAGCAGGACCGGAGCCTCGGGGGCCAGCTGCCTGGCCTCCAGAAAACGGCGA
>JBLNBY010000067.1:0-2891 GCA_050260295.1 Bacteroidota bacterium | reverse complement strand
TTTTCCCAACCAGGAGTGGACGGTATGAGGTTACTTGCAAGCTGGAGACCGCGCCCCCACCCATGGCCAGTCTGGGTTTACATGACAGCAGCAACCTTTTTAGCCGTGGGGGTAACGATGAATGCTCCACGCACCCATCTGCCCCTCAACATTAGTGACCTGGTGATGTTTCTGGTACTGGCTGTGGTCGTGGAAGTCATGGCCGTCAGAGTACCCAAGCTGGGGGCAGTTTCTGGTACCTTGGCCGTCCAGATCACTGCCATTGCCGTCATACTCGGTCGGGAAGCGATAATCGTCATGGCGCTGGCGATGGTGGCAGCCAAGCTAATTCGCCGTCAGTCCATCGAGGGTGCTCTCCTCAACGGAGTATTTGCCTGTATAGAGCTGGCTGTGGCCTTGTGGGTAGTCCGCTGGGCCGGAGTAGATAACCAATTCGCATACCCGGATGATCTCATCGATTTGTTCCTCGCTGGTGGTGCCAAGCTAGTAACGAACATCATATTGGTAAATGCGGTCATCATATTGAACGGTCAGGCCCGGCTACGTGATGTTTGGTGGAACAGCCTGCATTCGATACCTATTTCTTATATTACGCTCATGCCTATAGCGGTTCTCATGGTAATCATATATTCGTCCCCGGTTCGCATGGTTGGTATCCTGCTGTTCATTATCCCGCTGCTTTTTGCTCGCTATTCTTTCCTGGCTTACATAGAGTTGCGCCAGTCCCACCTGGAAACGGTGGAAGCTCTGGCCGCAGCATTGGATGCCAAAGACAGCTATTCCAAGGGGCATTCCGACCGGGTCGCCGAGTTAGCCAAGGAGACGGCCGAAGTTATGGGCCTGCGGTTTGGCAGAGTGGAAGAGATCGAATATGCGGGGCGCTTGCATGATATAGGGAAAATTGGTGTACCGGATGCATTGCTGAATAAGCCGGGCCCCTTGACGTCGGAAGAACTGGGCCGTGTGCGTCAACATGCAACCCTGGGAGCGGACATGATCAAACCGGTCAGCTTCCTGCGCAGCGTAGCAGAGATCGTCCGCTATCATCACGAATGGCACGACGGCGGAGGTTACCCGGGAGGCAGGAGGGGAGAGCAGATACCTATTGGGGCACGTATCCTGGCAGTTTGTGATGCCTGGGATGCGATGACCACGGACCGAAGCTACCGGAGGGCGCTGGACCCGCAGGAGGCCCTGCAAAGGTTGCGGGCCGGAGCGGGAACGCAGTTCGATCCCCGGGTGGTGGAGGCCTTCGCCAAAGTATTGGCGCGCCGACAGGCAGATGACTCATCGCCGTCCGCGTCGTTGTTGGTACGCGAGGCGGCAGCAACCTCCGAAAAGCAGTGCTGAGGTGGGGCAAGGATGATCCTGGAAGCGTTGGTACTGGCGATCATCGGGGGATATCTGCTCAGGGGGAAGCTCAGCAACCTTGCGCACCTAGAGTGGCGCTGGCCGCTTCTTTTTGTCTTCGGCATGTTCTGGCAGCGGCTGCCCTTCCTCCTGGCCGCCCGCTGGCCGGTACTGGTTCCGGCGCTCCCCTGGCTCTACATGAGTTCATACGTGCTTCTGCTGGTGGCGGTCGCCGTAAACTGGCACGAGCCGGCGTTTCGGCTGGTGGGAGCCGGGCTTTTGCTGAATCTTCTCGTGATTGCGGCCAATGGCGGGCACATGCCCGTATCCCCTGAGGCAGTAGCCCGAGCAGGTCTGCCGCCGCTGCCCCAAGACCCTGCCGATTACGTCTCCACTCCGCATGTGCGGATGGCAGCCGATACCAAGTTGTGGTTTCTCGGCGATCTTGTCCCGGTGTCGATCCCCTACCGGCCTGCCCGGGTGGTCAGTATTGGAGACGTATTGTTGGCAGCCGGGATACTCTGGTTGGTCGTGCGGGGGATGCGGACAGAAGGAACCGGGCAGGTGAGCAACGGAGCGGCGCCGGTGGAAACGCCCAGGACTTAGGCGAAGGGGAATGCTGGGAGTGAGGGAAGCGCCGGCAATCGTAAGGGTGGGTACGGTTTGGAGAAAGCGTTGAGTTACCGGGTGGTGCGACCAGCGGCAGAATGGGAAAGGGGAGGGCAGCGGGTGCGACTGCTGCTGCTCCACGGTTACGGTAGCAACCGCGAGGATCTGTTGCAGTTGGCATCTTTCTTTCCGGAGTGTGTGTTGATCGCTCCCCATGCACCGGTGGATCTGATGGCCGGAGATTCGGTGCCGGAGGAGGTAGGTTCCTCTGGCGGGGTCAGACCCAAGGCATATGCCTGGTACCGGTTCCGGTTTGAGCCCGTCCCCTGGTGGTGGGAGCAGGCGGGGGGCACCGGAGCGTATAATCTGGCCGAGTTGTTGCAGCCGGCGGATCCCGGCGAGTTCCGCCAGGCGTTGGGACTTGTGGCGGAGCTCGCAGCAAAGCTCCGCCAGGAACCGGGCCGGCTCGTGGCCGGTGGGTTCAGCCAGGGAGCGGCCATGGCATGTGCCCTTGGACTGGCATACCCCGAGTTGGTGGACGGGGTTATCCTCTTCAGTGGATATCTGCCCCCGCTGAACTTCTTAGCGGCCGAGTCCGGGCAGCTGTCTCCGGCAGGCTGGCCGGTTTTCGTCAGCCATGGCTACGACGATCCACTGATTCCCTTCCATCACGCCGAGGAGGTGCGGGAATATCTTTCAGAACGGGGGGCGCGGGTCACCTTCCAGGCCGACCGCTGTGGGCACGAGATAACGCTTGGGATCATCAATGCGGCTCGCCGGTGGCTCGAAAAGGTGTGAAAGGTATGATTAGTGCCATGGCTTTTGCCGTTGGCAAGCTGTCAGGACAGGGGGCAAGGCCGGGCTGTGGTATAATGGAAACTGCCGCGCGGTCGGGCCGGAGGCGGCCCGGCCGTGTCGCGTGAACGAGGGAA
>JBLNBY010000066.1:0-9374 GCA_050260295.1 Bacteroidota bacterium | reverse complement strand
GAGTTAGCGCCAGACATATAGTACCGTCCGTGGAATGGAGGCCTTCAATCTCATACAATCCGTCAGCAAATAGTGCGGTTGCCGAATGCTCATCACAGGCCGCCACCCATCCCGAAAACGGCCGACAGGTGGCCGCCCGTACCCACTCAGCGGGGTTATCCAGTGGTCGCTTCACAGCATCGAAGGGAGCCCCGCACAAAAGGTCGTCGGTTGCTACATTGGAAGGGAAAAGAACTCGCAGGCGGTGGTCCTCAGCACAGTTGGCCACCTTCGTAGTAATCTCTACTAGAGGTGAGCCTTTACGGAGAGTAAGAGTCGTCGTGATGGGAACGTGTACCAACTCCCGGCTCCGCATCTGCCTATCGGCGCTCAAACGTTTGGGTAACTCTAGATCGAGTGCTAGCGTCAACGATGACAAGAGTGGTCCACTCTCCACCACTTCCACACGGCGAACAGTGGGGGTGAGAATCCCTCTCTTGCCCACCGGCACGTGGTGGTAAGCGTCACCGCCCTCGCCTACATCCTCCCAACGAAGGCAGCCCGTGATCACTCGCCCACTGCTCTTGTCCCGTATGGTCAGGCTTCCGTCAAACTCCACCGTGAGCATCAGCAAATCGTTCTCTAAAACGGTTGGGGGATGGAAGGACCTTCGGGCTGAATCAGAGCGCGCTTCACGTTTGGCACGAACAGTCAGGGAGCCAATGCCGAAGGCAGGCAAGTCGGCCTCGATCGCGACATCAAACCTGACAACCGGCTGCGCTTGTGGCAGTTCGTCGGCAGAAAGCACCAGCCGTTCTTCTTCACTGCAGTCGAGCAACTGCACGGGAAGCAGTCGCCCTGCTTCATCCCTCACTTCTATCATCCAGGGCTCTTTGTAACGTTCTGGATTGCTTACCGTCTCCCTCGGTTTACGGCTTGGCGGAGCGAGCGGAAAAGTCACACTCAGCCGATGGACTCGAGTACCTCCTTCCTGTCCGGGGTAGAAGTAGAGGAGGTGGATTTCATCTCGGGAAGTTGACAGCGGCGCGCAACCGAGCACAGACAGTGATCGTTCCGCCAAGCATTCAGCGATTTGCTGGACCCGAGCCATTCGTACCAGGCTCTCGCCGGCAACCTTATCAATCACACAGCCACTAATGGTATCGTGAGCATGGTTCTTGATCAGGAGCCGCCATGCGTAGTCCAATAGACCGCACCAGGACCTTCTCGTTTCAGCCGCAACGTCCGGGCCAGACAATGCCAGAAGAGGCTCCGCAAGTCGTGACAACAACCACTCGGCACGGCTGTTGTCCTGCTTCACCGTTATGCGAGTTGATAGAGTTCCAGCATCGAGGCGTCCTCCGTCATCCTCCCTAAGCTCCCCTTGAATAACCGGTAACTCCGGGTTCTCACCCAACACTGCCTTAAGAAAAGAAACGAGGTCAGTGTGGTGAACGGGGATCCCCAAGACCCGTCTGGTGGTGTCCAAAGCTTGCGGTAAATCCGTCTGCGGGGCAAGGTGGTCAGAGCCGTTCATAGCCAGGATATGACGCGTGCTGCCATGCAAACGCCCCTTCTCAACTATTTCCTTGACCATCACCCGTGCGAGTTCCTCTTCCACGGGCAACCGCTTTCCATTGCTGTACCCGTTCGGCAAATAAGCGACCGTAACCCTGCTGCCGTTGCTCCCTTCCCAAACGAATTCAGCAGGACACTTGCTCCCGCGGCTCAGACCTCTACTGAGCACGGCGTATTCAATCCCGAATCCTTGCAGAATCTGAGGCATCTGGGCTATATGCCCGAACTGATCCGGCAAATAGCCCACCGGAAACGCTTCTCCAAACACCCGGCTGTCGGCCCTGCCCAACAGTAGGTTTCGCACCAAAGATTCGCCAGAGACCAAAAACTCGTCGCTGGCTACATACCAG
The DNA here is from genome assembly GCA_050260295.1 of Bacteroidota bacterium. Lineage (GTDB taxonomy): Bacteria > Bacillota > Limnochordia > Limnochordales > DUMU01 > DUMU01. The sequence goes on along the minus strand of JBLNBY010000066.1, from coordinate 7,467 downwards.
GGCCCAACCAGGATACGCCTGGCTCTAATCAGTTCATGCAGCGCCAACCAGCGGTCGGGTCGAATCGCCAGGTAGTCCTGGAGTACCACCGTCTGACCGTCCAAATAAAACGTCTTGAATTCTGACTGCGAGGCCAAGAGATCGACCAGGCGGTCAATCGTCTCGACGAGTTGAATACGAAACTCTTCAAAAGAAGCGTACCATTCACGGTCCCAATGCGTGTGGGAGACTACATGAAGCTCCCAATTCTTTTCGTGATGCGATAGCGTTTCTTGTTGCGAGGCCGAAGCATTGACCATTTTGCTCACCCCTACTACCTCCCAAACACCACTTGTGCCAATCACTTCATCTGTTCGGACTTGTACAGGAATTCCTCACTACAAGCCTGGGCATGATTAGAATGTTTTGCCTACCAGTCTTGTTGCTGGCGCTTCTTTCTCCATGATGTCCTTCCCTTACCCTTTTGATGGCCTCAATCATTGTTTCCACGCACCGCGCTCCGATTTCCTCAACCTCCTGCCGAATATAAGTCACTTGTGCGTACAGGTCTACGGCCGGGCTCGGCTCGTCGAAAGCGACTATGCTAACATCGCCAGGTACCCTCAAACCGAGTCGCTGCAATTCCAACAAGGTCTCTACGAGAATGCCTTCGTTCGGAGCAAAGATAGCAGTAGGCGGTTCGGGTTGAGTCATCAACTTCCTGACAACTGTCGGGATGTCGCCCTGGGGTGACTCAAAGGTTTTAGGTAATCCCTTGAGAGTACTATGAGCTGCGACCGCGGCAGCAAACCCGGCAATCCTTTCCTCAAGGGTGACCGTGAGCACTCGGCCGACAGGCGCGGCGAAGCTCCGATGACCCAGTTCTAGTAAGTGAGTGGCTACCAACTCTCCCCCTTTGTAGTTGTCAGTGGCAACCCGAGGTACGTCGAGTCCGGCAATATAACGGTCCAGGAACACTATGGGTATTCCTGCAGCCGTAATGTCCTTGAGCAAGCCCAAGTTGGAGTCGGACGTCTCCATCGGTACGAAGATTATCCCTTCAACGCGCCTTTGCAGAAGACTGCGCAGGCACTCTGCCTCTCGGTCGGGGTCCGCTTGATTAATGCACAAGTAAGAACTATACCCGTTTTCAAACAACGCGTTGGCAATTGAAGCCATCAGCCGCGGAAAATGTAAGCTGCGGCCAAAGTGCGGGATCGCCAGGCCAATCGTTTGTGTCCTTTGCCGGACAAGGTCCCGCGCGAGGACGTTAGGGATATATCCAAGTTGAGCCGCTGCTTTGCGTACTCGTTCCTTGGTAGCCTCGCTTACACGCGGATCGTCTCGGAGCGCCCGTGATACAGTAGTGTCACTTGTGCCGGCCAAGCGAGCAATGTCAATAATAGTAACATGTTTCATGGCTTGAACCTCATTTCCGCCAAGCAGCTGTGCAGGCAGCTCAGGTAGGCATCGCCTTCCTCTGAGCTTGGTTCAATCTGAGTGTCTTCATGCCATTCGTTCCAACTGGTAATCAGCAGCATCGGCATCCGGGAGTCAACGTGCTCTAACGCCATCGTGGTATAAGAACGGACAAACTCTACGGAACGAGCAATAACGGGATGAGCGGCAGAAGGCCGCACCGCCGAATCATTGAAGCCAGGCATCGTTGCTGGAACGAAACAAAAGTCATGCTGCCGTGCTATCTGTATCCACTTGTCGTACTGGAGGGTAGTACGCGCGAGGAACTCCTGGCAATCGCTGGGAATGGATGCGCTATGCATGTTGTAACTTGTAACGGCATCGAAGGCGCAAGCTCTGACTAGAGAGTCCCCTTTGGGCTCGGCCCAATAGACTTCGTCGCCGATAAGGTATAGGTCGTAACCAAGCTTATTGACAGCAGCACGGACCGTGCGAATAGCAGACTCGACGTCACCAGTGAGAGTGCGGGTAAGATAAAGGATGACAACCGGTTTACCATCAATGCGAAGGTAGCTTGGACTTCCAAAGTAGGTTTCTGCGAGGTAGGACAGGTCAGAGGTAAACCGGTTCAAAACCTCCGGCTGATCAACATTGATTCTTTGCCTGCCTCCAACATTTTGGGGAGGAATACGACCCCAGGTTTCGTAGAGAATACAAAAACGCATTCCGGCTTCCTGAAGTTCCGGCAGGAGTCCCTCGCGCAAAGCCAATTCTTCCCTCTTCCCGGGTCCCCACCAACTGACTGCAAAGAAGTCGATGCCCGCGCTTTTCGCCCACAGCACGTGTTGTCGGGCAACTGCGCAGTCACGGGAGTCATACAACCCCAGGAGGGGGGTATGGGTATACCCCTCGTCCCAGTGGGAGTACGGCCCGTACCAGCTATAGTAGTAGGCGCCTACGGTTAGTGGAATCGGGGAGCCGGCGGCCTTCACCCGAGGTCCAACAGCTACAAACAGGGCTCCCAGAAGAAAAATTCGCCAAGGTTGAACAAACCATGTTCGCATCGATAGTCCTCCCTGCGCCAGCGGTATGCCGACGTCTGCATTACAATTCGACACGAATCCTGTGTTTCCCTCCCAGAAGCCGAACACCGGTATTTGCCATTCCGGTGCCCGCTTGAGAGCGCTGAATCAACCGGTGCTCAGCCGCCAGGACACCCCAGGGAGCCCATGGCTACAGTCAGCGAATACCAGTCGGCCTGACGGGCTTGCTACTCTTAATTAGTAGTACTAGATGGGGCGAGCACGGCGGCCGGTTCAACCTGCCGCAGCCAGGATTCCCCGCACCAGAGGTAGTCGGCCAGCTCCCGGACCAGGCGCAGTATGTGCCGGCGCAGGGGCAACGGCACCCGCAGCTCGCCTGGCACTTCAAAATTGAGCGCGCCCCGGTAGTCGACCTGGCGTAAAGCCTGGAAGAACGGCCCCCACGCCACGCTGCCTCGAAGGGGCAGCCAGTGGCTGTCCGCAGTCCCGTCGTTATCCGAGAGGTGGAGCGCCTTCAGGTGAGGTCCCATCTCCCGCACGGCCGCCGCCTGGTCGATGCGCTGGGTGTGGGCGTGGCCGGTATCCCAGCAGATACCCAGTCGCTGGCTGCCCAGCGTTTCCACCAGCCACAGAAGATCGGCCACCGACTGGCCGAAACGTATGTCCATCTTGGGGTACCCGGGCTTAGAAGCGTAGGTGGTCATGTTCTCTACCGCCAGCCCGATATCGTACCGCTGCGCTACGTCCAGTAACCGCTCGAAGGCCTGCAGGTTGGCCTGCCGTACAGCCACGTCCACCCGACGCGACCAGCTGGCCGCCGGGTCGTGGCCCGGGTGGACAACCAACCACCGGGCGCCCAAAGCAGCTGCCCGCTCCACCGAGGCCTGGAGCGCGTCTATCGCCCCTGTCTCTTCGGGGTTGCACAGGTTAACCATGGGGGCGTGCATCTGCACCACGGCGACGCCCAACGCCCGGGCGCGCTCGCCAATCCGGGCGGCCCGGGCCAGCACGTCCCCGCCCGCTTCCACCAGGGCCCTATCGTGACTTACCCCGAATTCCACGCCACCAAAACCTGCTTCGGCACACAAGCGTAGCGCTTCTTCGATGGGTAGCTCCCTCAGCATGTCCGTCCAGATGGTTATGACAGGTCGCAGTTCGATCGCCATGATCCTACCTCCTCTACGGTATTACCTATGGTTGAAGACCGAGAACTACAGCCAATATCTCATGCGTCTCGACGACGGCCGCCTTTGCTTGGACGAGGCCCGGATCCAGTAAGAAGCCCGTTGGGGCAGCAAGCTAATGCGGATAGACCGACGGTCTACCTAGCTCAACTAGCCGATCCCGGCTCAGGGGCCCAAAAGGTGCACAACGCATTGAGAAAACTGGTTGGCTGCAGGATGGCTAATTCCATCCTGCAACCGTGACCCGTTTCTTCGTGCATCACGTCAGAACTGACGCGACTGGAGCACCGCATTAACCGCCGGCGTTATCTTTGCCAAGGCCACCTTAGGCGGGATGATGCCTTGGCGCATTTCCTGCCAGCCCGATTTGTTCATTGCGGCAAGAATCTCGGCCATGTCAGGGGGCAGCTTGAGGGGACGCCCGGCTTCGAGCGCAACCACAAACGCGCTCAGGTCCTTGCCTTGAGCTGCCTCGATGAAACCGGACCAGAATTTCGTATGAAGTGGAAAGCCTTCAATCAAGTACTGAGCCGCGACACGCTGTCCTTCTGGACTCATGACGAACTGGATGAACCGCCAAGCAGCGTCTTTGTTTTTGGACTGGCTGCAAATCGCGTATGCACTCCCATATACCACCGCCGCCCTGCCAGCTGGTCCCTGCGGCTTGGGTGCAAGTCCCCAGGTGAACTTTGCTTCCTTCAACAGGCGTGGCAACTCCCAGATACCGGTGTGCCACATGGCGAGTTGGCCGTTCATGAAAGCAGTTAACGCGCTACCTTTCTGGGTGGCCCTATCCTCAAACTGGATCGCCCACAGACATTCCACTGCTTCCAGGGACTTGGGGCTACCCAGCAGAAACTGCCGAAAATCCTCGCTGAAGATCTCGCCGCCATAGCTCCAGACGATGTCATACAGATGGTTTCCCGTATCCCAGAATGTGTCGCTTGTACCATACGTAGGTGTGGCCTGCAAGTCGGACTCGAGACGGGTCAGCTTGCGGGCGGCGTTTCTGAACTCTTGAGACCAGCGCCACTCCTTGGTCGGAAAAGCCACGCCGTATTTTTCGAATAGGTCGGCATTGTAAGCTACCGTGGTTACCTTGATCCCGAGCGGAAATGCATAAAGCTCTTCTGCGACTTCAAAACACTTCAGCGAGGCACTGACGTAGTCCTTCAGGTCGATACCTGCTCTTTTGATGTAAGGCGTTAGACTTGCCAGGAGTCCCTTGCCTTGAAATTCTGGGAACATATCGTTGCTTACGCGGATTATGTCCGGAGCCTTGTCGCCAGCAATCTGAGTGAGAACTTTCTCTCGATGGCCTTGCCAACCCCCTGAGCTGACTTCCATAACAACCTGTACATCCGGGTTAAGCTGGTTGAATCGATCTACCAGTGCCTGGTAGCCAACCTGCTCGGCAGGCGTGCAAACAGTCGCGTACCGTACAGTAATGGGAGCCGCATGCACGCGCGGGAGGGCAGCCATTATCGTAGCTATCACTGCCACCATTACAAAACCGCCTGACTTCCGAAGCATGCCTATTCAACTCCTTTTTCAGTGTTATTGTGCCGAATAGCTAACGAAAGCAACTTACGTACTGATAACTAAGCAACATGGTTACGGTGGAGCCCGAGTGTACATGCTCAAGGCAACCAACCTCCCAGCTTCTTCACAGCAGCGCGGACAGTATGAAAAGCAGAATCTACGTCACCGATAAGAGTGAGAGCAAGTTACACAATGACAACCGGTTTACCATTGGTACGAAGGTTTGTAGAGCCTTCCCAAGTAGGCTTCTGCAAGGTAGGAAGGTCAGAGATAAGGCGGTTTAGAACTCCCAAGTAAGCAATGTTCGCATCGTTATCCCCCTTTGTTCAGTGAGCTGATGCAGACGTCTGCATTATAACAGGCGTATACCCTCCTTTCCTTCGCCATGCCGTCTTTCCGGCTCAGGTCAGAGCTCACGTAGTTCAAAGTCGACTACGTGCCCAGTGACGTTTACCAGCATCCAGCCCTCCGGTTGCTTACCCTCCGGAAGGCCAAAAGAAACGGCTGGGGCGACCAGAATCGGTACATCGCTCCACGCCAGCGAGGCAGGGTGATGAAGGTGGCCAGCCAACAGCGCACAAACACGCTCTGCATTCGCCTCTAGCAGTTCGAGGAGTCGTTGGCGTGGTTCAGGATCGATATTCCAGTAATCAGCTTTCTCGTCTGATTGCACCCGAAATGGCGGGTGGTGCAAGAAGATAACTATCGGACGGTCCGTGCACTGGAGACTTGATACAGCCACGGACGCTGCCGACGATGCCGGTACCGATGTTTGGGGACACAGTTCGTCACTGAGAAATGCCCATTGCTCCGTCTCCCTTTCCAGTCCACTACCGAACAGGAGCGAGTTGAAACCGACCACGCGTACCCCCCCTACATCGGCAGCAAAGAACGAAGGACCCGCCTGGCTCTCGTAGCGAGCCAGCCGTTCCCCGGTCACCTTTCCTTTATCCCCCACGTCGTGATTACCCGGCACGCAGAAGACCGGGACGGTGAACCGTTGCCGCCACCGCCGCCACACGCCGTACTCCCCTTCTTGGCCATGCTGCGTCAAGTCACCCGCAATCAGCGCCGCGGTGACTTTTTCAACCTCAAGAGCCGCTATGGCTCGCTGGAGGCGCTCAGCACCCTGGGGGAGATGGAGGTCAGCCAGCACGGCCAGGCGCGTCACTGCTCCTTGCTCCTGCATCAAACGGCCATTTCCTTTCCTGGGCCACGACCAACTGGCTGTAAGAAACCCAATACCTGCGCTTCAGGCCCACGGTACGCGCGGTCGAGCGGACGAAGGAACGAGAGAGCCATGCAACCCCAGGAAGCGTATCTTGATGTAACCACGTTCCCAGTGAGAACACGGCCTGAACCAGCCATAGTTGCACGCGCTTGTCCCTCGTGTAACAAGCGAGTGTGTGCCCAGCACTAGACTTATAACAGCCAGTAAAAACAACTCCCTGAAGGCAAGGCCGCCAAACTTGATCAAGTCGTGTTCGCATCCCTATTCCCTGCCCTTGCCAATGGCAAACACTAATGCCGACGTCTGCATTGCGTTTCGACAGGAGTTCCAATTTTCCTTCCAACAAACGTCGCACCTTTATTTAGCATTGCAGGGTAACAATGGTACCAGCTTCTGCCCTTGGCGTGAAGCTCTAGCATCAGTTTGAGCAGCCCTGGGAAGCTTCTCCAGCCGGGCGTTTCGCGGTGATATCGACGGGTCAAATGATGATCGCCCACAAGGAATGGGAGACAAACTGGAAACTCATACGTTTGCGGAACCAGCGATAGAAAAGTGCGACCGTAGATTTGTGGATAAACTGTGGATAAGTCGAATAACCTCGCCGCAATCCACTTCCCATCGGGCACCTGCCCGCCAACCCTAGGCAGACTGTGCGCCTAAATGCTATAACTGCAGTAAACTGGCTTTTTGGACTTCGACATATGGGTCCACGTCTTGGGAAGGAGAAGTGCGGATGCCCGGGATCAAGGATCCCTTTGCAACGAGGGAGATGATGACAGCCCCCGGCGGCCCTGCCGTCATATACAGCCTCAAGCGCCTCGAGGATCAGGGCATTGCCAGCATCCAAAGACTGCCATACTCCTTGCGGGTGCTGCTCGAAAACCTATTGCGCAACTGTGATGACTACCTGGTCACCCGGGATGACGTCCTGGCCGTGGCAAACTGGCAGCCCCGCCAGGATATTCCTCGGGAAATACCCTTCCCGCCGTCCCGGGTGGTTTTGCAGGATTTTACCGGCGTGCCGGCCGTCGTGGATCTGGCGGCGATGCGCAGTGCCGTCGCCCGCCGA
>JBLNBY010000065.1:0-3218 GCA_050260295.1 Bacteroidota bacterium | reverse complement strand
ATCAAGGAGCTGTACTTCAGATCCGGGCGATCGTCCGGATAAGGCAACGGAGCTATGCGGTAGGACATCTTGGGTGCGAGCTGGGAGAGCATCAACGGGAGCCATTCCCCGTCCGCGGTGGAAACCAGTCTCTCTGTCACAAATGGATCGGTATTGGTCCAGTACCCGCCCCACGATTGCTGGAAAGCTCGCACCGCGCCAAACCCGAACGTCTGATAGGGGAAGAGCATGAACTTTATCCCGAGGATATTGCGGGGATCGTCGGGCGTAACCTGGCGGGTGACCGGGTCGTAGTATCGCCCACCGAAGACCAGCTCCCACAGACCCACTGACAACCACGGGTATTCGGGCAAGAATCCCAGGCGGCGAATCTTCCCGTCGGGGCCTTTGTCGAAGACGCGCCGCTGCATATCCTGGAACTGGCTGGCTGTCTCTGGAATCGGAATACCCTTTTCATCGAGGATATCGCTGTTGTAGAACATCATCTTAATGTCTACCGTCATGGGAAGCCCGTACTGAACCCCTTCGATCCGGCCCAATTCCAGAGCCGCCGGGATGAAGTCCCCTGCTTTCAAAGCACTCTTTGGGTCTGCCAGAAAGCTGTCGAGCGGCAACACTACCTTCTTCTCCACCAGTCCCGGCATGTTGCTCCAGGCAGCATAACCGATATCAAGCCCCGAGCCGCCGGCAATGACCACTAGCTGCTTCTCCAAACTGGTGTTAGGAATGAGTCTGACGCGAATCTCTTTCTGGCTGCGGTTGAACTCGTCTACTACTGTCTGAAGTAGCTCTGCATCCTTGCCCGCCCATTGGTGGTAGAAGTTGAGCTCTATTGGGGCTGCCGCCCAGACCGGACCGGTCCTGACATTGAACCCGACAACGAGCAATACGAGAAGGACTGCAATCACGATCCCCAACCTGCCGCTGAGCCATCGGTTACGTTGACGCCGACTCACGGATACTCCCTCCTCGTTCCGCCGGGCGCGGTTTGTAGTGTAGTCTTTCTACACTACAGAAGGGAATCCTGCCGTTCCTGCTGAATATTGCTTCGAAAGAGAAGCATTTACATGAGCAGGTGAGTCTACGTCCATGAAGAGTTCCGACCGGGCCATCCTTCTCCCAACTGATGAAGCAGTCGCACCTGAGTTGAGATTCGCACGCTGGTTGCGGCAGAGCCGGCTCGCCCAAGGTCTCAGCCTGCGTCGCCTGGCAGCTGACGTGGGACTGCACTTTGCCTACCTCAGCCAGCTGGAACGCGGGGTGACCACCCCTTCCGAATCGGTCATCCGCCAGCTGGCCGACTACTTCCACCATCCCGCTCCCGACGAGCTGGTCCTGGCGGCCGGGCGAGTTCCGGAACGCGTACGCCTGGCTCTCACCGGCCAAGCCGCCGCTCCACCGGCTAATTCCGCTCTGTCCGTAGCGGCTCCATTAACTCGCGATCAGGTCCTGGGCCAGTGGAGGCTTACTGCACGCCTGGCGGTGACCGGAGGAAACCATCTGCTTGCCTGCTCACCTCCCCAACTGCCCCTGCCGAACTCTTCGCCTCCTCCTTCTGCCCGCCCGGAATGGCTGATCGTGCCGGCAGCACGTCTGGAGACGAGCAACCTGGGAGCGGCCCTTGGTACCCGGCCGGACGCGGCTCTGGATGGTGACTTGGATACTCTTTACTGGACCGAAAGGCCGCCCAAAGCCGGTGACTATCTTCTGATCGATCTGGCTAGCCAGTATCCCGTCAGTGGAGTTCAGCTTTTCATGGGCAGTTTCAGCGGCGAATACGTGCGCCCGGCTGATTACCTGTACGCAGGGGTGATTCAACTGGCGACGGATCAGCAGGACTGGCAGACCGTCGGCCGGTTGAACGGGCTGCCCGAGCTCTCACTCTCCTTCCCCGCAAGACCCGCTCGCTACGTACGTATCCTGGCTACCGCCGACCAGGTCTACTGGGCCCAGATTCGGGAAATACGCCTGCTTTGCCCCCCTGGTGTCAGTCCGCACCATCCGGCCTGGTTCTTCCTCCGTCGTGCCGAACAAGCGGTAACCCGCGCCGAAGCCTGCCTGGCCCGGACTGCCGCCGCCAACCAGCCCGAAATCGAGCCGGCCCGTGCGGAGCTTGATACCGCCAAAGGTCTCCTGGAAAAGACCTGGAAGACGTACCAGCGCACCCCCGCCGACGAACAGGGAATACGGAGTACGGCTGTACGAGCGGCTGCCCTGGCGGACCGAGCGGCTGCCCTGACGGTGGAAAGCCGGGAACAAGAGATCCGGGCAGTCTGGATAGACCGTCCGGCACTGCTCAGCGGCCCCTCCGAACTCCGCCGGCAGCTCGACCGGCTGCACGACCTGGGCATCAACCTGGCCTTTGCTGAGGTTTTCAGCCGGGGAGCGTCCGCCTATCCCAGCCGGATCGCTCCAGCTGACGAGAGCATGCGTCAGGTCTGGCACGAGGAAGACCCGCTCTCCTTCCTGCTGCAAGAGGGTAGCCGGCGCGGCATGGTCGTCGTCCCCTGGCTCTGGGTCCTCTGCGCGGGCTATGACTTCGACGAAGGACCACTACTTCGCCGCCATCCCGACTGGGCCGACCAGACTGTCACCGGCGCTACCATCGCCCCGACCCCACAAGGCACCGCGTGGTTGAACCCGGCCCTACCGGCCGTCCGCCGCTTCTTCGCCAAACTGGCAGATGAACTCCTCGCGAGCTACCCTCTCGCCGGCTTGCACCTGGACTATCTGAGATACCATGAAGAAAGCCTGGCGCCATTTGGGTATGCGCCCGCGAGCCAAGCAGAGTTCGCCCGGGCTCGAGCAAGGGAAAACCACAAAGGTGCCGCCGGAGCGCTCGATTTCAACCAGTGGCGGGCTCGCAACGTCACTGCCCTCCTGCGCGCCATCGCGCGGGTGGTTCGCCAGCACGGCAAAGAGCTTTCGGCAACCGTCTGGCCCGATCCGCAGCTCGCCCTGGTGGAGATGCATCAGGCCTGGCCGGAATGGATCGGTGGCAAAGGCAGACGACCTCTCGTCGACTACCTGGTAACAACCAACTATACCCCCTCCCTTGAGGTATTCCGCCAACGCATCCTGGCCGGAGAGCTCGAATTCACCGCCAAGGTACCGCCCGGTCACGCCCAAACCGGTCTCCTGCACGGCATCGGCAGCTGGCTGCTGACCCCTGAAGAGCTGGTCGATCAGATCACCGTTGCCCGCCAAAGCCGCCTGGC
>JBLNBY010000064.1:0-3039 GCA_050260295.1 Bacteroidota bacterium | reverse complement strand
TCATCGTTCTTTCGTTGTGCCTTTGCTACTCAGCTCCAACACCAAGCCTTCTTTGTCCGGCCTGACTCAGCCGGACTCAGCCCGACTCGGCCGGACACGGCCGGACTCAGCCGGCGGTGGATATCTCTCATGGCAAGCGGTCGGCACATAGTCGTCAGAACGCCTGGCCCGCCCACATCAGCAAGTGCTCCACGATGGGGCCAAGAGCCAGAGCGGGGAGAAAAGTAAGCGCTCCGACCAGAACGATCACCCCTGCCAGAAGGCCGGCTAAGAGCCCGCCGGTGGTGGGAAACGTGCCGGGACCTGCAGGCACGGCCTTCTTGGCGGCTAGATGGCCGGCAATGGCCAGGACGGGCAGAATGACTCCGAACCGTCCCAGAATCATCTGAAACCCGAGATAGAGGGTGTAAAACGGCGTGGCCGCGTTGAGCCCGGCGAAGGCGCTACCATTGTTGGCCGCAGTAGAAGTGAACGCGTAAAGGATTTCACTGAGCCCGTGCGGGCCGGGATTCAGGATGCTGCCCTTACCGGCGGGTAAGACCGCGGCAATGGCAGTGCCGATCAGGATCAGGGCACCGGGGATCAGGACGCCGATGGTCGCCATCTTCATCTCAAAAGGCTCGATCTTCTTGCCCAGGTACTCGGGGGTGCGGCCGACCATCAGCCCGACGATGAATACGGTAACGATTACAAAAAGCAGGATTCCGTAGAGACCTGACCCCACACCGCCAAAGACCACCTCCCCCAGCATCATCAGGGTCAGGGTAACCAATCCCCCCAGAGGTGTGAGGCTGTCGTGCATGCCGTTGACCGCGCCGGATGAGGCGGCAGTGGTGACGGTAGCAAAGAGCGCTGTGTTGCCGATACCAAACCGTATCTCCTTCCCTTCCAGGGCGGTCGGACCGGTTAAGCCCAGCGCTGCCAACTGCGGATTGCCGGCCAGTTCACTCTGGTAGATCAGGGCAAACGCAGCCAGAAAAAGAATGAGCATTGCTCCGTAAAGCACCCACCCCTGGCGGGTATCGCCCACCATCTTCCCCAATGTGTAGGTCAGTCCGGCGCTGAGGGAAAGAATGGAGATCACCTCCAAGAAATTGGTGAGCGGAGTGGGGTTTTCAAACGGATGAGACGAGTTGGCGCTAAAGATGCCGCCGCCGTTTGTTCCCAGTACCTTGATGGCCTCTTGTGAAGCCGCGGGAGCGACGGCGATGCGCTGGGTCTCGCCCTCGAGGGTGGTGACAGTGTGGTAGGGAGTGAGGGTCTGAACGACACCTTGAGAAACCAGCACAAGGGCTAATAGCAACGAGAGCGGTAAGAGAATCCAGAGCACGCTGCGGGTCAAGTCAAACCAGAAGTTGCCGATCCCCCGGGCGTTGCGGCGCGCCAGGCCGCGGATGAAGGCAATCGCGACCGCGATTCCCGTTGCGGCTGACAAAAAGTTCTGTACCGTCAAAGCGGCCATCTGGGTCAGGTAGCTCATAGTCGTCTCGGCCGCATACGCTTGCCAGTTGGTATTGGTGACAAAACTGGCGGCAGTGTTAAAAGCGATGCCGGGCGAGACCGCCGGCAGATGCTCGGGGTTTAAGGGCAAGATCCCCTGCATTCGCTGGATGAGATAGGCGGCCAGCAGGCCGAGGGCATTGAACACCAATAACGCGCCGGCATACTGCTTCCACGTCATCTCTTGTTGACTGTCCACGCCCGCTAAACGGTAGAACCAGCGTTCCACCGGTAGCAGTACCGGGTCGAGGAAGGTCCTTTGACCGTTGAACACCCGGGCCATGTACCCTCCAAGCAGCGGCGTCAGCCCCGTGAGAGCCAGTACAAAGGCGGCAACTTGGATCAGATCCCAGGTTCCGTTTCCCATGCCGCGTTACACCACCCGTCGTTGTATCCATCCCGAATCTGCGTGTGCGGGTCTGGGTCCTGTCACAGGTCCTCGGCTTTAATCAAGGCAGAGAACAGATAAAGGAGCAGACCGGCTGCCAGCAACTGCCAATTATCATTTCCGGGTTTATCATCCCCGCCTCCCCCTCTTTTGCAAGAACGCCAGTGTGCCCGGCGCATTCGCTGCCAGTTCCCATTAAAGCGGGCGTCAGGTCAAGGGAGGATAAAAAACAGGCCCGGAGCGGTCAAGAAATTGTCAAGAAGGAGGATTCCTACCCTCTCTCAGTTCGCTACCCCGCTGCCCCCTGCGCCTGCACCTGCACCCCTGCCCCTGGTGCTGTACCTCTTCCTGCAATATCTAGCAACGAAGGCAGGTAGGAGCGGTCCGGGCGCCTGCCGAATACCACATATGATGTACTGGCGCTGGGGAGGGAGGGGCCGGCCACGAATGCGGTAGTGCGACCCGTAGACGTCGTCGATATCCTGATCGTTGCCTGGGTGCTCTACCGCCTGTTGACGCTTCTGCGCGGCACGCGGGCCGTGGTGCTTTTGCGCGGCTTCGTTCTCCTGTTGGGTGCGGCGGCTGTCAGCGGATGGGTGGGGTTGCGCACGGTCAACTGGCTGCTTGAGAGAGCGCTGACCGCGCTGCTGGTCGCTTTGCCCGTGGTCTTCTACCCGGAAGTACGGCGCGCGTTGGAAAGACTGGGGCGAGGCGAACTCTTCCGCTGGAACGGCCGCCACTCCTGGTTGGCGAGCCTCTTGGGCCGCCCCGGGGAATCTGATGGGTTCCAGAAAGTTGTGGATGCGGTGGTCAAAACGGCCCGGGAGCTTTCCCGGCGGCGGGTGGGGGCACTGATCGCCATCGAACAGGAAGTTGGACTGGAGGAGTTCGTGGAGACGGGCATCCGTCTGGACTCCGTGGTCACCCCCGAGCTTCTGATCAACATCTTCGAACCCCTCACTCCTTTGCACGATGGCGCGGTGATCATCCGCCACGACCGGGTGGCAGCAGCTGCCTGCTTCCTGCCCCTTGCCCGTCCCGACCGTGTGGAGCGCAAGATGGGCAGCCGCCACCGGGCGGCGCTCGGGCTGGCGGAGGAATCCGATGCGCTGGTGATAGTAATCTCGGAGGAGACCGGCCGGATCTCCGGT
>JBLNBY010000063.1:0-3902 GCA_050260295.1 Bacteroidota bacterium | reverse complement strand
ATCAACGGTGGCCGGCTTTTCGTGTACGGCCGGCAGGCGCTGGCGCAAGCGCAAGCCACACAGGCCCAATAGTGAACCGGGTCAGGCCGAAGAGGAAGCGATCAGGGAGGGGTGAGGTGTTGTCGAAAGCGACGGAATGGTGGCGGATTCCCAATCTCCCTCCCCGGTTTCTGTTGCGGGATTATGCTGGTATTCTTGTGGGTTCGCTGCTGACGGCGGCTGGACTCGACTGGTTTCTCGTTCCCACGCGTATTGCCGCCGGCGGTGTCAGTGGTCTGGCGACTGTCATCCACCACCTGGTGGGCGGGCCGGTAGGCTTGCTCATGCTCACGTTCAACGTTCCCCTGTTTTTGGCTGGCCTGCGCTGGCTCGGGCCCCACTTCGGCCTCAAGACTCTCTGGGGTACGATCACTCTCTCCGTGCTTACCGACCTGCTGGCTCCCTATTTACGCCCGCTCACCCAGGATCCGCTCCTCGCCGCCCTCTACGGAGGTGCGTTGACCGGCGTTGGTATAGGTATGACTTTCCGGTTTGGCGGTTCTACCGGCGGCACTGATATCGGGGCGGCACTGATTGGCCGTTACACGCCCCTGACCATGGGTCAGGCGCTGATGGGGATCGACGGAGCGGTAATCATTGTGGCGGGGCTGGCCTTTGGGCCGGAGTTGGCGCTATACGCGCTAGTGGCCGTTTTTGTCGCTTCCCGGGCCATTGACCTGGTACAGGAAGGATTGGGGTATGCCAAGGTAGCATATATAGTGTCGAACGTGCCGGACGAGATTGCCAGTGGTATCCTCTATGAGATGCAGCGGGGAGTGACCGCACTCCATGGAGCTGGCAAGTTCACCGGTCAGGAACGGGACGTGCTCTTCGTGATTGTCTCCCGCAGCGAGGTAACTACCCTGAAGGAGATCGTTCACAAGCATGACCCGCGGGCCTTCGTCGTGATTCACGACGCCCGCGAGGTGCTGGGAGAGGGGTTTGACGAGCGGTTCTACCGCTAACGCTGGCTGGAAAGCCGGGTGAACTGCAGGTGTATACTGAGAGGAGAAACCGCTACAGAAGGTAGGAGAACGCGTGGACATGCGGGCGAGACGACGTGTTTATCTGCTGGTCGGCCTGGTGCTGGTTCTCGTGATCAGTTCGGGTGCCGGGCTGCTCCTGGTGGCCAAGGGGGCGACCGAGGCCGGGCAGAGCCTGGCACAGCTCGAAAAGGTCTACGAGATAGTCATGCTGGTCAAGACCAACTACGTCGATCCGGTCAGCGCCACCGATCTGCTCAAGGCATACTCCGACAAGGGCAGCATCGAAGGGATGCTGGCCACGCTTGGTGACCCGTACACGCGTTATCTCGATCCGAAAGCCTGGGAGCAGATACAGATCGACACGACCGGTACGTTTGCCGGCCTCGGGTTGTATGTGGGGATTACCGAAGATGGTGCGATTACGGTTACCGCGCCCATCGCCGGTACACCGGCAGAGAAGGCAGGAGTTCTTCCCGGCGACCAGGTGATCAAGATAGATGACCGTTCGACGGAGGGGATGTCCCTCGATGAGGCGGTAAGTCTCATGCGTGGTCCGGAAGGTACGCAGGTCCGGCTGGAATTGAAGCGTAAGGACTCGGTCAAACCGATCGTCGTGACCATCACGCGGGAGACGATCCACGTGCCCTCCGTGACGGGAACCAGCATGCTGCCGGGGGGCGTCGGTTACGTCCGCCTGCTTCAGTTTAGCCAGTCTACTGCCAGCGAATTGGACGTGGCTCTGGCCAAGCTGATGTCGCAGGGGATGAAGGCATTGGTGCTCGACCTGAGGTTCAACCCCGGAGGGCTTTTGGATATCTCGGTGGCGGTAGCCAGCCGGTTCATCGCGGAGGGGCCGGTCGTCTGGGTGGTGAGCCGCGACGACCGTTCACAGGTATATGCGGCTTGGGGCCGATCGACACTGGTTGCCAACGGCGGCACGCCTCTTTACACCCAGCCGATGGTGGTTTTGGTGAACGGGTACAGCGCTTCTGCTTCCGAGATCGTCTCGGGAGCTTTGCAGGATGCGGGACGGGCCAAGTTGGTGGGGACCAAGACGTTTGGTAAGGGCCTGGTGCAGACGCTCATCCCGTTACGCAGCGGCGGGGCGTTGTCGCTGACGACATCCCGCTACCTGACCCGTGGTAAGCGGGCCATTGACAAGGAAGGCATCCAACCGGACATCGAGGTAGCCGATCCACCCCTGGAAGACATGGCTGGCTACCTGTCGGCCGAGGAACCGGACCTGAAGGATCCGCAACTGCGGGCTGCACATGAGTACCTGCTACGGCAGTTGGCCGGGCAGGGGATGCCGGGCGGTGCAGCAGACGGTACAGCAGGAGCGGAAGCGGAGCAGATGGAGAACGCCGCTTGAGGCTGGCAGGTCGGTTCGTCGGAGTGCTGACGGTCGACGTCCCTGTACCAATGGGGAAAGGGGCGGTGCTAGGGTGAGCTTGTGGCAGGGCCTGCGCTTGTGGGTTGAGTCACTGGTCGGGGCGCTGGCCGATCCCGGCTTTCTCATGTGGCTGGGGCTGGTGATGCTCCTCATCTACTGGCAGTATCGGCGACAGGCCGCTTTCGAGGAGATGCGCCTGGGCCGGGCAGCTTTGTCGCCCTGGCGGGAGACCTTCGATTCTCTGCTGGCCGGACTGCTGGCAGGAGTAGGCGGGGCGCTGGTGCTTCTGGTTTTGGGTGTCTCGGTGCTGGATGCGGGTATTCTGTACCTATGGCCCCTGGCCCTGGCTTTGATGTTCATTCACCCTCGCTACCTGTGTTTCGCCTACGCCGGAGGGCTGATCGGCCTGGTGCGGCTGATTTGGGGTGTCCCGGCCGCGGTCGAGATCGCGCCACTGACCGCACTGGTGGCAGTGCTGCACGGGATCGAGGCAATCCTCGTCTGGCTCGACGGTGCGAGTCATCCCCAGGCCCTTTATGTACGGACTCCGGCGGGGCAGACGGTCGGGGGATATCTGCTGCAACGGGCGTGGCCCATTCCCATGGTGGGATTGGCCATTCTGTTTGCCAGCCAGACAGAGATCCAGGGGCTGGCCGAACATATCCGCAATGTGGCCACCCCCGACTGGTGGCCGCTGGTATCGTCTCGCGAGGTACCCGCCGGCCTGCAACCTCTGGTCATCATTGTCCCGC
Source organism: Bacteroidota bacterium (assembly GCA_050260295.1). Taxonomy (GTDB): domain Bacteria; phylum Bacillota; class Limnochordia; order Limnochordales; family DUMU01; genus DUMU01. Next base: position 732 of record JBLNBY010000063.1, on the reverse strand, counting down.
TGGTGGCGGCGCTGGGTTACAGCGATCTCACCGTCACCCGGCCACCGGCCGCAAAGGCCAGGCGCTCCGCTCTGCATCTGGGGGTTTACAGCCTGCTCCTGGTGGTCCTCGCACTGATCGCGAGCAGGATTTCCTGGATGGGTTACCTGGCCGTGGTGGCCATGCCGCTTGGTCATGAATTGGTGATACTGCTCGGGCAGCGGGCAGAAACCCGCGGCCGGCCAATTTATACCGCAACTGCGCACCGGGGAGTGGGGGTTTTGGAAGTAAAGCCCGGATCCCCGGCACAGGTGATGGGATTGCAGCGGGGGGACCTGATTACCGCGGCAAATGGGATCCCGGTAGGCGATTTTGAAGAACTCAATCAGGCCCTCGCACCCTGGACGGTTGGGGTGACGTTGGAGGTGGAGCGGGGCGGACGACGTCGCCCGGTACACTATGAGGGAAAGGTACCACCTCTCGGGATCTTGACCACCCCATTACCGCTGGGAGACGAGTTTCCTGCTGTACCGCTGCCGGAAGATACCTGGATCGATGCTATCTTGAGGGTAAGACGCCGTTGGCGGTAACCGGACGGTAAACGGACAACAACCGGACGGTAACCGGACGATAGCCGGATACGATAACCAGACGACGACCGGGTGAATCGGCATCCAGATTTCCGCATCCTTTGCCATCCGTGATCAAGGAGCATCTCTCACTTATGAACTGGCTTTTTTCCCTTCGGCCCAA
>JBLNBY010000062.1:0-2511 GCA_050260295.1 Bacteroidota bacterium | reverse complement strand
GCGGCCATCCGTCCAGGTGACCATCCTGACGGCCGCGGGCGAGAAGACGTCCCAGGAAATATCCTTGTCCTTTGTCATTAGGGGCCGCAAGTCAAGGAAGATATCCTGACCGACAAAACTCTGGGCTTGATTGGCGTTCATCTCGGCGACGTCGGGGGGACTGCCACCAGCAATCATGCTGACCAGCTTTTGATCGTACGCCCCCTGGTTCGGGCCGCCCGCCACGGTGATCTGAATGTCGATGTTGGGGTGGGTCTTCTCGAACTCCTTGGCCGCCCAGTCCACGAAATTACGCCACGCCTCACCGTGCCAGTAGTACCCGTAGTGAACGATGGTGACCTTTGCCGCCGCGGCTGCCGGAACACCGGCAACCAGCCCGGCCGTCGCCGCAAGCCCCAAGCCCGCAACCAACACCCCCGCCGTGGCTGCAATATGGATCCGCCGGCCACGCTCTCCCTGCCCTGCCTTCCTTCCAGTGAACATGTCTTCTGCCTCCCCATAGGTTCTTGGGTGGGGTTAACCGAATTACATATTCTTCGCACTGGTGAACGTTCCTCCTTCCTTTGCGGTCAATTCAGCCAGGGCCATGGCCCGGAAGGGAAACCGGCCCGCTGCCGGGTGGTACCATCACTGGAACCGTTGGCAGCAGCTCGTTCCGCCCGGACCTACGGACAAATGCTCGCCGCCGGCAAAGCCGTGAGGATTCGCTGCCGCAACGGGTGCGCCAGCAGCTTGAGTTGGTCCGGGTTCAACCGCCACCGGTAGCTGCCAGCGAGAGGGGTATGGCTGACACCGCAAAGGTCTCTAGCAGACCGGCCACGCGTCCGAGAGCCTCCGGGGGCTCCGGAGGCATCCCTCGCTGCACGGCAGTCTGCAGACCTGCCGGGCCGGTGCCTGGACAAGCCCCATTAACCCCCATAGGCCACAACCGCAGGCCCCCCAATGAACCCCTGGCTGAAGTACAATACCCGTGGGGTTATTGAGGCGATTTTGCCCGTACTGGATGGTAGCCAACAGCGGACGACAGAGAGCCGCCCGCGTCTACTCGCGCAAATGGAAGTGAGGAGCATTTGGATCTGCTTACGTTCAGAAACGTGACTTTCCGCCCCGGGCAAAGGAATGGGTCGGTGGTGGTATCGGGACGGGTAGGTAGCGGTGATGTTCTCTTCGTTCACGGGCGCTCCGGTGCGGGCAAGACGACACTGCTACGAATCCTGGCCCGGTTGCAGCAGCGTGAGGCCGGGGATTTGCAGCTCGCGGGTATTCCCGACTCCCAGATCCCGGCCACCCGCTGGCGGCGGCAGGTGCACTATTCGGCGCAAAGGCCCGTGGCCTTCGCAGGGTCGGTCCGGGAAAACATCGTGATCCCGTATTCCCTGGCCAGCTACCGCGGCGAACCGCCTCCAGCTGCCGCCGAAGTGGAGCAAGCTCTGACACAGCTCCTTCTTGACCCGGCCGTGCTGGCCCAGGATGCCCGGACACTTTCGGGAGGCGAGCTGGCACGCGTAGCCTTGTTGCGCGCAGTCCTGGCCCGCCCCCGGGTACTGTTGCTGGATGAGCCCACCGGTGCCCTCGACGCCCTCGCCCGCCAGGCAGTGCTCGAATTCCTGCGCCGGTGGTTGGAGGAGGCGGCAGCAGAGCGAGCTCTGGTCATAGTGTCGCACCTGGAAGATGATGCCAGCCCATTCTCCAACGTGACCTGGCTGGAACTTGAAGGAAGGTAACTCGACCGTGGAAAGTGGCGTCATCCCTATCAGCAACTGGCAACTGGCATTGAGCGTCGTTTTGCTACTCCTCGCCGGCGGAGTCTCGGCCGCCCTGCAGCTGGGGCTGTTGCGCTCCCTGCTGTGGGGGGGAGTGCGCACATTCCTGCAGCTGACACTGATCGGCTACGCACTGACCTACATCTTTGCCTGGAACAACCCCTGGGTCATCCTCCTAGCAGTGCTCTTCATGACTGCAGTGGCCACCCAGACCGCAACTCACCGCTCCCACTCCGTACCCCAAACCCAATACCCGCGTGCGCTGGCCTTCCTATCCCTTCTGGCCAGCACCATGCTGGTAGGCGTAATCGTGGTCGGATTGATCATCGGCCCCGAGCCCTGGTATTCCGCCCGCGTCGCCATCCCCATCTTCGGCATGCTTCTCGGCAACTCGATGAACGGGATCGCGCTCTCGCTGGAACGCCTCTACAGCAGCGTCAACGCCCATCTCCCCGAAGTCGAAGAGCTGCTGGCCCTGGGAGCCACCCCCTGGGAGGCGGTCCGCCCCTCCGTTAAAGAGGCCGTCCGGGCCGGGATGCCCCCTACGATCACTTCCTTGATGGTGACGGGGCTGGTAAGCCTGCCCGGCATGATGACCGGCCAGATTCTGGGTGGGGCCGACCCGCGGGTGGCAGTCCGGTATCAGGTGGTGGTGATGTTCATGATCGCGGCTGCGGTAGCTCTAGGCTGCCTGCTTCTGGTCGGACTCTCGTACCGGCGGCTCTTCACCGACGATGAGTATCTGATC
>JBLNBY010000061.1:0-7078 GCA_050260295.1 Bacteroidota bacterium | reverse complement strand
GATGTATGATACACGGTCACGTTGGCGCCAGCCAGCGCCCGCAGCATGCGGGCCATCACGCCTGGCACACCCTGCATGCCCCCGCCCACGGCCGAGACCTTGACGAACCCCGACTCGATGGCCGGCCTATGTCCCAGGCCCATGAGAATCGAGCGGGTCAGTCCAACCTTGGCCGCCTCGATCGCAAACGCGATCCTTCCCGGTTCGACCTGGATCATGTCGAGACTGATTCCGCCGGCGGCGAGACTGTCGAAGATCTCCAGAGTCTCCCGGGCGGCAGTCTCTCCCACGTCGCTCAGCACTACCCGCGCCATCTCACCCATCTGGGTCACCGCCCGTACCACCCGATCGGATCGAATCTCGACGTGAGTGACCGGTTCCCCGGCCCGGTGGAATATCTCCCGGGCGTCCACGATCAGCGTACCGGGGTTGTTGCTGCCGGTGGCCAGGACTCTGAGGGGTACCCGGCCTTCCATGGCGATCTCGACTGCTCGCGGGTGGACTACCTTGGCGCCCAGTTGTGCCATCTCCATCACTTCCCGGTAAGAGATGGTTTGTAGGGTACGCGCATTGGGCTCAAGGCGCGGGTCAGCAGTCATGACACCATTTACGTCCGTGAATATCTGGACTTCCACCGCCCGTAATCCCACCCCGAGCGCGGCAGCGGTGGTGTCACTGCCCCCGCGGCCGAGCGTAGTGACCTCACCAGTTTCCGTAACCCCCTGAAACCCTGCCACCACCGGCACGATCCCCTGGTCCAACGCCTGCCAGAGCCGCTCCGGCTGGATCCGCAGGACTCGAGCCGAACCGAACTGGCCGTTGGTAATGATGCCGGCCTGCGCACCGGTGAAAGGAGCGGCAGAGATCCCAGCTGCCCGCAGTGTCTCGGCCATGATTACCGCGGAGATTACCTCGCCACAAGAAAGGATTAAGTCCAGGGAGCGGGCAGGGGTATCCTGGGCTATGTCCTTCACGAGCCCAAGCAGTGTATCGGTGGCATAGGGCGCACCGGCCCGGCCCATGGCCGACACTACGACCACCGGCGCAAACCCCTGCTGTAGCGCCTGGCGAACATGCCCGGTCACCTGTGCCCGTTTTTCTGCCGTGGCCACCGAGGTGCCACCAAACTTCTGAACCAGAACGGGTCTTGGTTCTACCTGGCCCTTTTCCATAACGCCACCTTCACTTCCTCCGTCCCTGCTGCGGCCGGACCCCTGAACCGCTCCTTGTCCTCTGCTTTCCGGCTCACGAAGCGGGTGTGAGCAGTCCCTGTTGCAGCAGCAGCTCAGCGATCTGAATACCGTTCAAAGCCGCCCCTTTGCGGATCTGATCGCCTACCACCCAGAAAAGCAGACCGGCAGCAACCGTTGGGTCCCGTCGGACTCTTCCCACGTATACCGGGTCGGTACCGCTGGTCTGGTAGGGCATCGGATAGACCTGTTCCTCGGGGTGGTCCCAAACCACCACTCCCGGCATGCGGCCCATGATGTCACGAGCCTCGTCGACGGTGACGGGACGCTCCAATTCCACCTGCACCGACTCGGCGTGGCTGCGCAACACCGGCACACGTACGGTGGTGGCTGCTACTTTCAATTCCGGCGCATGGAAGATCTTGCAGGTCTCGCGGACCATCTTCCACTCTTCTTTGGTGAACCCATCCTCCGCAAATACATCCACCTGCGGGATCACATTGAAAGCGATCGGATAGTGCCGGGGGGCGCTGGCGACGGGGAGGATCCCGGGCGTCACCGGTTCACCACGCAGCGCTTGCCGGAGTTGGTCCTGGAGCTCCTGCATGGCACGGGCCCCTGCGCCTGAGACCGCCTGATAGGTCGAGACTACCACCCGCCTGACGCCCACTTCGCGATGGAGCGCATAGAGCGGCAAAGCGAGTATTATGGTGGAGCAGTTAGGGTTGGCGATGATGCTCTTATGCCACCGCAAGTCTTCCGGGTTGACCTCCGGCACTACCAGAGGAACGCCTTCGTCCATACGAAAGGCGGAGCTGTTGTCGACCACCACCGCACCGGCCGCCACCGCCCGGGGGGCGAATTCCCGGCTGACGCTGGCGCCGGCACTGAAAAAAGCCAACTCGACACCGGCGAAGGATTCGGGGCGAAGTTCCTCGACTTCCAGCTCCTCATTGCCAACCCTGAGCCGCTTGCCCACCGACCGGGCAGATGCAAGAAGCTTGAGTGTCTTGTACGGAAAGTTGCGTTCTACCAGGAGTTTGAGAAACTCCTCTCCTACCGCCCCAGTTGCTCCGACCACTGCCACGTTGATCCTGTCCTGTCCCACGCTTTGCCACCTCTGTTTATTACCGCTGCTGCCCAACCCGCTGCCCAGCCGCTTTGGCGGCTCCCCATCATCGAACGGCCCGGCGAGCCCTTCCCACCATGATCGGCTGCAACTGCCGGCCGGCCAGAGCCGCGACTACCGCGTCCACCAAGAGATCCCAATCGGCCACCAGCGAGTTGGGCTTCTCCTCCGGATTATCCTGTCCGAAGGGGACAAAGTAAATATTCTTCATGTTGAGGAGCAGCCCCAGATTTTTGGCATTGTTACCCAGCGCATCGTTGGTGGAAATGGCAAGAACCACCGGCCCTCCGTTGCGAACGATGGCTTTGGCCGCCATCAGTACCGGCGAGTCGTTGATGGCATTGGCCAGTTTGGCCAGGGTATTCCCCGTGCAAGGGGAGATCACCATCGCGTCGAAAAGCCGTTTGGGACCAATCGGCTCGGCTTCCACGATCTCAGTCATGGGCGGGCGGCCGCAAGCTTCCGTGAATGCCTGCTGCCACTCTTCCGGACTGCCAAACCTGGTTTTCGTGAACTGCACCGCATAGGAGAAGACCGCCGTTACCTCTGCTCCTTCCTCGCGCAACTGCCGGATCTGTGGCAATACCTCTTCAAGGCTGCAATGGCTGCCCGTAACCCCAAACGCAATTCGCTTACCTTCCAACCGCATCTACGAGCACCCCCGTCACCGTCTGCCGATAGGCATTCAACGGCCAACGACAGGCAGCATCTCCCGAAGCAGGTCGGGAATGGTTCGCGCCAGGATCTGGCCGGCTGTCTTGGGGGCGACTTTACCGGGAAGTCCGAGAGCAAGAATGGCAGGAATACCCAAACGTTCGGCGGCAGCAAAATCTGTCCCGCCGGGAGCGGAAGCAATGTCGATTACCAGTGTGCCAGGCTGCATCGCCCGCAGCACCTCTTCCGTAATCACCAGTGCAGGAACGGTATTCATCACCACCTGGCAGTTGGTAACCACATCCCGCAGCTCTTCGAGCGGGCAGGCGGTCAACCCCATCTCATGAGCTCTTGCCCGCTGGGCCCGGTCCCGGGCAACCACCGTCGTGTGGGCTCCCATGGCGTGCAACAACCGGGCGAGTGTTTGCGCCGTGCGACCGAAGCCAACCACCGCTGCCCGGCAGCCGTGCAGAGTAATGGGTAACTCCCCCATGGCGAGATAGACTGCGCCCTCGGCCGTCGGAATGGAGTTGAGGATGGCGATCTCGTCGACTTCCGCCAGCTCCACCAGGCGCAACCCGGCGCGCATACACCACTCCCGCAGTGCGGGTCGCGCAGTGCCGACAAGGAAGGGAGTACCGGGCGCCAGTTGGCGCAGCTCGATTTCAGACAGCCGCAGGCGGCTCTTGCCATCCGGAACGGCGCGGATGAACCCGGCCTCGTCCACCCCGGTCATGGGTGCAATGACGGCCTGCACATCAGTTAGGGCTGCCTCGACGGTCTCACACCGCTCCGCCGTCTGCCAGTCGGGCCGCTCGGGGTATCCGGCAAGCTTGACCCGAGCCCCTTCTGCCAGCAGCGCTCTGACCAGCTCCGCTTCCCGCTGATCGCCACCCAGGACGGCGACAGACAATCCTGCCAGTTTCACACTGCTCCCCCCGCCGGCTGCAGGTCCTTGGCCTGCCTGCCGTAGCGCATCAGGATTTTCAGAGCCCTTCTAGGACCGTAGCAGTATATGTAGGGGTCTGGGGGGAGGTGCAACCGCGCACCGCGCGCTAACCAGGCGGGCATACCTGCTACGGGCGGAGGACAACCGCCATCAGGTCCTCCAGGTTGGCGAGCCCATAGAGCTCCATCGATCGGCGTATGGCAAAGAGGACTCCGGGCATGAAAGAGGTGCGGTCCGTCGACTCATGGATGATACGCAGGGTTTGGCCGGCAAAACCAAAGACGACCTCCTGGCGGGCCACCACGCCGGGGATACGCAGGCTGTGGATGGGAACGCCCGAGCAAAGAAGCCCGCGTGACGGCTGTCCTCCTTCGGCCATCTTCGTCGCGGTGGAGGCGGTACCGTCATTTTCGGCGCCAGTAAGTCCAGCCGACAGCTCCACCGCCGGCCGCTCTTGGGTACCCGTCCCGGTGGAAGCTGCTGCCGCCGCCCAGTTGCCCGATTCGGCGCGGGCCTGCGCGACCAGCTCGGCAGTACGGCGAGCGGTACCGGACGGAGCATCGAGCTTGCGCTTATGATGGGTTTCGATTATCTCCACATCCGGAAAGATCCTTGCCGCCTGAGCGGCAAACTGCATCATCAAAATGGCACCCAGAGCAAAGTTGGGCGCAATGACACCACCTATTCCCCGTTCACGGGCAACCCGGTCAAGACTGGCCAGCTCTGCAGCAGTGAAGCCAGTCGTACCGAGAACCAGCCGCACGCCTTGCTCCAGGATCACGCGGGCATTGGCCGCTCCCGCTTCCGGAGTCGTGAAATCCACACACACCTCCGCACCGCTTTCTTGCAATGCGCGGGAAAGGTCTGCGGAGAGGGTCACCCCCGTCTGGCTGACGCCAATCAGCTCTCCGACATCCTGTCCTATACCCTGGCGGTGCCCTATGGCAGCCACCAGCTTCAGGTCGGGCGCCTCCAAAATGGATCTTACAGTCTCCCGCCCCATCTTTCCGGCTGCGCCCGCTACCGCCACCTTGATCATCGTTTCACTACCTCCTGCCCGACGTCTCTATGACAGAATCGCTTACAGGCATCTTCACAGCTATATTCACGGCCTGTTTTATCTCTACAATGGATGAAAAGGCGGCGGGCAAATCCTGCCAGCCGCCTATTTCCCGTGGGCGGGCACTGACCAGCTGCTCCCTGGCTTACTCTGCCATGGACAGCCGTACATGTCAATGCAGCGTTTAATGTACTTCTACGTCCCTCGCCCCGAACTGTCGCATGACCTGTGCCGCCTCATCCACCTTGGCCTTATCAGCTTTGACAGCAGCCAGGATCTCGCCTCGTTTGACTCCCTCTTCATACTTCTTACCTGCCTCACCGCCGACACCCCAGTCAACCAGGCTGCCCGCCAGGCCTCCGGCTGCTGCTCCTCCCAGGGTGGCAGCGATCGGCCCGGCTGCAACCAGGGGCCCGATTCCGGGAATGGCCAGGGCTCCCGCGCTGGCAAGAAGCCCGGCCAGGCCTCCCAGAGTTCCACCCCAGGTCGCTCCCGAGGTAAGGTCCTGCCCAGTACCCATGTCGCCTGCTTCGACATCCTGCTTGCCAGCAGCCTGCCCGCCCTTTACGGTGTCTTGCTTGGCAACGATCGAGATCTCCTTCTCGGTGATCCCCTTGTCCTTCAACGCCTTAATGGCTTTCTCCGCCTGATCCCGGCTGGGGAAAAGGCCTACCACGCTCGCCATGGGATTACCTCCTTGCAAAGGCTTGTCGGTGGTAGTCTCTCACCCCGGATCCGATTCTATCCGGCCAAACCGCGCTGGCGGTGTTGGCTCGGTCAGACCTCAAGACTCCGCAGGTGAGGTGGCAGATCCCGCGCCTGCGACAAGCGGACCAAGACCAATTCCGGCCCGATCTTCTCCACTGCCGACCAGGGTACCACGGTGAGCGATGTTGGCGATGAGTTGCCGCCCTTACCGAGCCACCAGTTCCAGAAGCGGCGTGGAGCTGCCGGTATCAGTAGCGCCTCCACCCGCCCGGTATCGGTGGCCAGAAGCAGTTCGGCCCCGGCAACGGTTCCCAACCGAATGCCCTCGTCCACTGCTACGATCTCCTTGCCGGTCAGCTCGCTCAGACGCATTTCCGGCCGACCACCTTCCCCCCGGCAGCACCTGTAGATTCCTATTGCTGCGACCGGTGTCTGGTAGATCGTATGCGGGCTGCAACCTTTCCAGTCTTGCTGCCGGTGCTGCCCTTGAACTGCACGTCCTCCCCCCGGCGGCGCCTCGTCCATTCCCGCTCACCCTCTGCTGGTCCCAAACCCACCAGCGTAAACCGCCCGGAACGAAAGAGATCGGCCGCAACCGCCTGTACATCTTCCAGAGTCACGCGGCTGATTCCGCGGAGAATCTCATCGGGATCCCACGGCTGCCCGTCGAACAACTCGGCCCGGGCGGCTTCGCTCATGCGGTTGCCCGGATTCTCGAGACTCAGGACGTAGCTCCCCTTGACCTGTGAACGAGCACGCTCGAGCTCTGCGGGACTCAATCCTTCCCGCGCCACCCGGTCGAGCTCCTCCCTGATGAGGTCGATCACCTGGGCGCTGCGCCCGGGGGTCGTCGCCGCATAGGCTCCCACCAGACCAACCTCGTCAAAGGCTGAATAGAATGAATATGTGTTATAGACGAGCCCCCTTTCTTCCCGCAAACTCTGGAAGAGCCGGGAGCTCATGCTGCCCCCTATCGCGGTATCGAGAAGAAAGAGTGCGAACCGGCGTGGATCATGGCGCGCATATGCGGGCGCGCCAAAAACCAGGTGCACCTGACCGGTACGGCGTCGTTGATATGTGTCCCCGGCCGGGTCCGTCGGAGGAGGTGACGACGATGCCCGGACGACTCCCTGAACCAACGAACCGAACAGCTTCTCTATCTGGTCCACCAACTGCTGGTGCTCGAGCCGGCCGACGGCAGCCACCAGAAGCCGGTCCGCGGTGTACCAGCGCTCTTTGAAGCCGATTATCTGGTCTCCCGTAAACGCCGCCACGTTTTCCGCGGGACCCAAGACCGTCTGCCCCAGGGGATGGTTTCCCCAGACAGTCTTCAGGAAAAGATCATGCACGACCTCCTCCGGCTCGTCCTCGTACATTTTGATCTCTTC
>JBLNBY010000060.1:0-3207 GCA_050260295.1 Bacteroidota bacterium | reverse complement strand
TCGCATCGGCCAAGTTCCGCTTATGGCGAAGCCAGCTCTGATTACCGCCTCAAGGAAGGTCTCCCAGCCTGTGCTCTTGGCGCCGTCACTACCTCCGGCTTCGGACTGTTTGAACGCATAGTAGATAGTCACTGGGAAGGCCGGATGAACTTGGTTCGAGAGCCGACACATCGCCCTGGTCATGCCTTCGAGAAAGAAGGCCTCGGCCCTTTCTCTGTTACCGTGGCGATGCGCCGCTGCAACCAGTTCTTCGGCCTTGGGCACTGCGAGAGTGGCAAACAGGTCGGGGAAGATTGACTGTAGCGAGTGCCGAAGCCAGACGTAGAAGAAGTCCGACAAGTCAGCGTAACAGACATTGTCATAGTACGGCGGATCGGTGGACACAATTTTCGCTTCGGATAGCGTCTGGGTCTGAGCGTCTGCTTGTACAACCTTCGCCGGGCCATCCAAGGCGTCCGAGATCGTTTTCGCCACCGCTGCCGTGGTTGCGCCGAAATCACCTGCGGCTCCTCCAAAGGGATTGACCTCTGGAAAATCCCAGGCCATTGGGATCGCCTGACGACTGAACAGGTTGACGCTCTGCTCTCGGCTTTGAGACCACACTGTAAGCGAGTTAATTGTATTAGTCGTTCGGCTGACCGCAAGGGCCAAGTACGCACTAACCGCGTCTGCGTACGCCCGCGCGCCCAAGCCGCCGGACGCAAGAGGGGCATTATCGTCGGCCTGTCCTGTAGCTGTCGAATCGGACTGCACCTGCTGGTGTACTTCCTGCACGAGGTCCGACAACGTCACCAACCCCGCAAGCTGGCGGGGGGTGAACACCTGCCAGTACTCTCTCATTCCGTACAGCGGAAGTTGGTCCGCGCTCTTGCCCACCAGGTCTTGCTCTGGCTTCCACGGTGGCATCTCCTGGTGTACGGTGGTCTCTGCCGCCTCGGTCGGGGGCAAATAGACCCGCCCGCGCTCGCCCTCAGCGACAATCGCCATCATGCGCAAACCCATGCGCCCGGCTCGGCCCTCCGCCTTGATGTAATCACCCGAGATTGGAGTGCCTGACATCAAACAGCGGAAGTTCGCACCACGAGCGAGCTTGGTTCCATTCTTCGCCGACTCAGCATCTTTGGGCTTCCCGATTTTCACGGCGAACCGGTAGGAGCCGTTTTCGATTACCGGGTCCACGTACGCCTCCTTGCCTGACTTGGTGGAGAGCATGAACGTTGAGGCCAGTGGCACATCGACGTGGGCAAACGCCGGGTTCGGACTCTTCACTGTGCGCGCCCAGAGCCACGCGATGACCGTTAGCTTGCGGCCCACGAGAGGCTTCAGGTCCGGCCGCTCCTTCGCCATCTCGGCCGTGATCTCGACTTTGGGATACAGGTGCCCGATGCGCTTCTCTGCCTCGTCGCGCATCCATTGGCCATAGTAGCGCACGTCCTCGGCCAACCCCTCGGCGCCCTTCCACTGGCGCGCTATGAGCGTCTTCTCCTGGCGTGACTTGGGGTTGACCGGCGCCATCCCGGCGAACTTCGGAGGGATCTCAATCATCGCCTTGTTGATGAGGACCGCCACCGGGTTGAGGTCGCTGGCATAGCTCTCCAGCCCGAGTCGTTGCGCCTCCAGAGGAAGCGACCCACCTCCGGCAAAGGGGTCGTGGAAGGCAGGAAGCTTATGCCGGTCGAACAACTCACTGGCACGTGGATGATCGGCGTTATCGGCACAGGCGGCACGCCAGCTCTGCCAAATCTCGGCCCGCGCCCGCTCCAGCACCTCTTCGTTGGTGGAGTTCTCCCACTGCACGAGATCCTCGATGATGCGGAAGAGCCGCTGCCTTTCCTTCTCCTGCGCCTTCTCGGTTTGGAAGAGATCAGGATGGGACGACGGGTCATCTACCATCTGAGCGAAAATCACGGCGCGGGCCGCCGCCAGCGGCCGCCGTGCCCACCAAAGGTGGAGAGTGCTCGGGTGGCCATGGCGGATGGACTTCTCCCTGGCCGAAGCCTTGTTAATCGCTTCCAGCGGCAAGGCGACTTCAATGAGCTTCTTCTTGGACTGTATCATTGGATGATATCCTCCTGGCTGAGCCATAGAAACGTAGACCTGAAGCCCATCTCGGCGCGGGCTATGGCCCATCTATGGTTCCTTAACCTCTTTCAGAGCCATAGAACGTCCGCGGCAGCCCATCGCAATAGCGTTGACCCTGGTGGTTTTCAACTGCGGTCCCTCCCTTGCGCCGGCTCCGTGGCGAACCACCGCGACCAACGCTTTCGCGCCTCAAGTCGCGCCTTGCCTTCGCGCCGAAGCTCATCTAGCAGACGCTTGATGAATCCGCGTGACAGGGCAGGCACGACCTGCTGAAGCTCTTTCATCGCGCAGCCGTCCGGAAAGGCGTCTTGAAGGTGCTTGAGCAACAGAGCTTTGTTCTGCTCTCGGTCCAATCCCTTTCGGCGAGTATAGAACCCTCGTTGGCCGGTGGCTACATAGAAGCGCCGAGCGAGGAGATACTGCGTTCCTCGGCCCCGTCCGATGGTCTCGATCACCCCGAAGTCCACCAATCGCCGCAGCCGGGGCTGCAACTGGGCTGGAACAGGCTCTCCGCGATGGATCAAGTCGAGCAGCATCAGATCATGAACGTCAAAAGCAAGCTGAATCTCCCGATTGATCCGCTCCATGAAGCTTACAAAACCGGGATCCTGCATCTGGCCGTGAAGCGTGAGCATCACCTGGTACGCGTCCGTGCCTGAGAAATCTGGCCAAGGTTTTCCCTGTTTGATGCTGTCTTCAAACATGTTGTTAACACCCTGACCCGAACGTTCGACCAGCCCGCACCGGGAAAACGCTTCCGCAAGGCGCCGGTTGCGAGGTGCTTGACGGTCTAGAATGTTCTCCAGAGTTATGCCAACAGGAAACCCCCCCGGGCTCTCGATGCGCAAGCGTCGCGGGTATTGGCGAACGAATACGCTGCCTCCCAATTGATAGTCGCGGTGGCTCACTGCGTTGAGGATCGCTTCACGCACCGAGCGCTCGGCAAACGTGGGAACATCGTGGACCAGCACTCCGACCTGATAGTGCTGAAGACCGTTCCGTAGGTTAATCAGGCGCCAGAGTTCTTCATAGTAAGAAAAGAATCCTTGCCGATACTCTACCCGCTGCTCGGCCGGACCAGCCGCCTCCGAAGAGCGGTACTCGAAGATAACCTCGGCCTGGGCA
>JBLNBY010000059.1:0-6282 GCA_050260295.1 Bacteroidota bacterium | reverse complement strand
TGATGGCCCTTGATCGTTCCGGTGACCTAAGGTTCAGCAAGATGGTGAAAGTCGCACGGCCTCTAGCAGCGCTTTCGCCACCGGCTTTGCGGCAACAACCGGGCGACCCGCCCTCCGGCACAACCCGAACATTCCTAACCCCTAATTCTCACCTCAGAATGTCGCATGGATGCGTCAGGTCACACCGTGACACTGGCCCATGGGTGCGCCAACTCCCGACCCGCCACTGGCACGCTGGGAATTGGGCTTCCGCCCGCCCTGACCGTTGCCTTGTCCAAGACCCTATCCGAAACCAGCCGGATCTTCCTTGGGCGTGTTGGCTGCAGAAGGCGTGTCCTGCTCACTCCGGACCGGCCGGTCCGGCCGGGCGATCCCACAGCCTGCAGACAAAGTCCGGGGTCAGGACTGCGACAAAGCGCTCGCCTGGCCCCGGACTAGCTCACCATGACTGAGACGCTGGATTTGACCGAGCCCGGTCGTTCCTGCAACAGACGGTCGGCCCTGATCAGCGACTTCGCAGGAGTAATCTGCCTCCCTCCTGCTCAACGGTCTCAAGACCAATCCCCCACCACAGCTCCGCCGCCGGTGACAGCTTGGTGGCCGAGATGGCCGGGACGGGCATCCAGCGCTCGACCTGTGAGTCCCAAACCTCCCATTCTATCTGCTGCGCCGTGCTTCCAGCCCCGGCGGCCGCGTCAACGGCCCAGGCAAAACCGGTTGTCGCCCTGACCTGCCAGTATTTCCATTGATCCCTGTCATCTCCGCCCGCTGCCGTGCTGGCAAAAACGAACTGCTGGTCAATGGAGAAGTCATCGCCGGCCTTGACCTCGTAGACGGCGATGGGATCGCCATTGCGGAAACCGTTCGCCGAGGCGAAACGGGCCACCTTGAGATCATTCACCGTCACCATCGTCGTATCAGCCCCGGTTGCGAGGTTGCGAACCAGTCTGCCGTCATATGCCCGGGTTCCCATCCCGTACTCCGCTGCGAAGGGCATTGGCGTCCGCAAGGTGACAACCCGGCCGCCAAAGGCTACCCGGTCGATCTGGCCTCGGGCGAGTTCCAGCGAACTGTCACCCAGCTCGATTACGGAACGCCCCGTTTCGTCCCGGCTGACCCCCATGATGGTGAAGGCCGAGTCCCGGGTGTATTCGGGGTTGCTGACGATGACTGCGAGGCCCGCCAGCACCCGCCCCAGCGGGAGCTGTGCGTCGGTCACCAGGCGGTTGTTTTCGTAGTCTACCTGCACGATCCTCCCCCTCCACTGTGCAGGTGCAGCGGCCCCGATGGCAGCAACCGCCCCGGCTCCCGCGGTCACCCCGGCTGTAGCGTCCTTGGCATCGGCCCGGCTGACCGGCTTGGTGAGCTGCCAGCGCCAGTTGCCAAACGCAAGCTCACTTCCAGCCAGCAGTTGGGCAGAGGCCAACGATCCGCCGATCTCTCGCACGATGGTCCAACGCCCGTCGGTGACCAGAGCCTGGGGCATATCGGTAACCGCCCGAGTTCCACCCTGCCGCTGCGCGACGACATAATCCCGGGCCTTGCCGCCAGCCATCTCCGGATTGAGCTCGAGGCCTACGGCCACACTCTCTTGGCCACCAGCCACCGGCACGAGCCAGGAGGCCGTGACGACCGGTTTCTCTTCCTGGTACGCCTGAATCACTGCAAGATAGCGGGCCTCATCCGACGAAGCGGAGTCCGGCGGTGCGGGAGCCTGGCTTCTGCCAATCAGGAAGCCAAACCGGCGCGTGCCGCTCATGTCCGGACCAAGCGCCTGGTAAACCTGAAGCGGCCTTGAACCATACAGCTCGAGATCGACCCGCGTTTTGTACGCGTCCCCGAGTTCCCAGCGAGCCAGCACGGACTCCCCCGGAGCACGCGTCGCGCCGGTCACTGCTTTCAAGTCGTAGATGAACCCATACCCGTTCCCCGGCGGCGCAGTCCAGTTGCGGGGCTGTACCCCCTCCGAGGCGACCCCCAGATCCGTAATCCTTTCACCAGTGGCGATCCGCTCACCCCAGCTGCGCCCGGGTGCATCCCAACTCGAACCCGGTTGCGACAGTCCCGACAGCGTCCATACCTCCGGCAATGCGGCTGTCTGCAATGCACTCCCGTCGCCCTCCAGTAGCAGAAGCTGCGGCGTACGGGTATGGAATATGTAGTCGTAGTTCTGGCCGCCCTGTAGACGGAAGAGATCGATCCAGTACGTTCCCATCGCCGCAAACGGGTCATCCTTGGCCTGCGCCGAACGGACATCGACCTGTAGCACCGCCCGGCGATACTCCTTTACCTGGTCAGCGGGTTGGAAGTTTGCCGCCGCATCCATCTCCACCAGCGAGGTAGGGGCATACGGTGCGAGCGAGGCGAAGGAGATCACCTTCGATCCCGGCCCGATCTGGAACATGTTGTTGTTCCGATTCATGTCTTCGTTGACGACCACCAGGTTGTGCGCCGCCTTGCGGGCATTCCACCCCAGGTGAACTGCCGAACCGTACGTCCCGTAACCCATGTCGGCCGTGAGCTCCATGCCGAAGTTGTATAGATTGAGCCCGAGCACATCGTCATGGGCATGCGGCAGCGACGTACCGCCCCGCAACACGGCCGCCGCCTGGTTGAAGGATGTACCACCCCGGAGGATGGCCAGTTGCGTGCCGCCAAAGAAGGCTGAGGAGGGCACGCCCGGCTCGCCGGCAGCACCAGCACCAGCACCAGCAGCAGTGGCGGCAGGCGCCGGCCCTGGCGTCGGCTCCGGTGCCGGCGCCCCAGCCAGCGCCGTGGCCGAACCCGATCCCGACGCGGCTGCGGCTTGCAACGCGGCTTCCGCCAGTTGCGCATCGAGTTCTACCCCATGGAAGAGCGACCAGACGTCCCGGCGGGACCTATCAAGCAAGTCGTTCAGCCGTTCGACGATCTCCGCAGTTACCGGTTGTCCCAGGTCATCCCGATAGTTCCACCCGGCTGCCGTCAGTAAGGTGGCGGCAAACCGCCCCCGTTCCTCCTCCGTGGGAGCATACGCCAGGAACTTTTCCGCCGCGACTCTTTCATCTTCAGGCAGTCCGGGACTGAAGTAGATCAGGTTCCAATCCGGTGAGGCGTTGCCGAAGGCGGGCAAGTGGCCGGCGGCATCCAACCGCTGCCGCCAACCTACCGTCAGTCTTTGCAGCTTGGGATGGGCAAAGAAATTGCCAGCATAGGGGAATTGAGACCGGCTTGGGTAGGCAGCCGGGTCGCTGACGCGCCAATGGGGCGGGTAGACGGGACCGGTGCCAGTCGTACCAACCGCACGTGCCGTCGCATCCACCGCTCTATACCTCGCCGGATCGTAATGGTACGCCACCTCGGCCATATCCAGGAAGACGCCTTTGGTGAAGTTGGTGTAGCTCAGGGACGTTTCGTAGTACATCCCATCGCGATCGATGGTATTGCCGAAGAAGACCCCCAGAGCATCCATGCCCCATTTGATGTAGTCGGGGACACCCAGAACTATCCCTACGCCCAGAAGTGCCCGTACCGCATCAGCCTCATGGTTGTGAAGTGAGGTGAGGTTGCCGCCGCGCAGATCGAACTCGCCGAAGAGATAATCCTCCAGCAAGTTCTGCTCGATGTTCTCCCGGACGGTAAACTCGCCGTCTTTTTGCTTGCCGTAATTGTCCGGGTTCGTGCGGGATACCTGGTGCATCCAGGGTGTGTTATAGAGAAGATCGTAATCCCGCAACAAGTGCATCTTTGAACGGTGTACGATGCTGGTCAGCCAGTGCAGCCGCCCCTCGTCGCTGGTCTCGCTGCGCTGGAAATCCCGCGGTCCAATGGTGGTAGCTGACAAGGTCGCCAACGCGTCGAGGATCAGGATGGCCTTGCGGGCATACTCGGCCTTGCCGGTGAGGGCATAGGCGTAGGCCAAATCATGCACTGCGCCGCGGTCACTTCCCCAACCGGCCAACTCATTGGCCACATTGGCATTCCAGATGCCCCGCAAATAGTACCGCACACCGTTGATCACCACACCCTTGCCATCGTCGTAGTAGGGTGATCCGGGATCGGCAAAGTTGATGATGTGCCCATTGGGGCAGCGCAACACTCCCGGAGCATCCACGGAAGCTACCCCGTTGGCCCCGAACGACGCCCATTTGGCCCCATCCACCGGGCAACCGTTTATCCCGTAGGCAAAGATCGAACCCTTCGGCGGAATCACACTCAACAGCCACTCGTCGGACCGGCGCACCCACTGCTCCGCCCGGGCGATGATCTCGTCCGCAACCTGCTTGGCCCAGGGCTCCGTCGCTATCTTCGCCCGAGCCCGGGCAATATCCTCAGCCGTGATGTAGAGACCCACCTTGGGTACCACGGTCACCGTACCATCTTTTCCCCACGTATCCTGAGAATCCAACGCCGCTCCTACCTCCTGCGCTTGCAAAGCAGGAGTCGCCATCGCTGCCGTGGCCAACAACACCCCGGCGACTACCGCCGTGATCAAGCCCGACCTTCGTACCGTTCTCTGCCTCGATCCATCCGCCACTGCGATGCGCCTCCCCTAGACGAACCAGGGCCAGGACAAACACCCCAGCCCTGGATCGAGTGCGTAGACGATCAGTTCTTCTTGCCCGCTTGCTTGCCTACTTGCGCCGTGGCTCTTTGTCCAGCAGCTTCTGGATCTCGTCGGCCATTGCAGCCGCTACCTGGTCTGCAGACATCTCGGCTCGCCACAACACGCCTGCATACTTACCGAAGATGCTGTTGAGCTCGCTCTGCTGCACGATGCTGGGATACAGCCGCCCGTAGGTTGCCGACTGGAAGCGGGCCAGCAGCTGTGCCCGGAAGGGGTCACCGGGCGGTATCGACGCCTGCACCGTAGACTTCAACACCGGCGTGGTCAGGCGGCTCATGCGGGCGTTGATCTCCTGACCCGGAGGGCCGGAATACCACTTCACGAACTCCCAGGCTTCCTGCGGGTGCTTGGTGCCAGCAAAGACCACACCGCCGTCGTACAGAACCCGCACCGCCTCGCGGGCCTTCTTCGGCCAGACGCCTACACCCCACTCGAACTTCAGTTGGCCCTCCATAAAGGCGGGGAACTTCCAACCGCCATCTCCGTACATGGCGATCTGGCCCTTGGAGAACATCTCTAGAGCCGAGACTCTTAGAGCCGAGGGGGCCGGCTGCACCCGGAAGCGGTGCATCAGATCCTGTGCAAACTTCAACCCCTGGATTGCGGCGGTCTGATTGATCAGAGCCCGCGTGCGATCGCTGCTAATGATCTCACCGCCCGCCTGCCAGACCCAGTGCAACCACTCACCCCTGTCGGCATAACCAAAGCGGTCCTGCCCGGTCAGCCGCATCGCCACCTGGGTAAACTGCTCCCATGTCCATGCTGAATCCGGCCGCTTGATCCCGGCTTCATCGAAGATATCAGCATTGTAATAGAGTGCGATCGGGTTGAAGGCATTGGGTAGACCGTACATTCCGCCCTCGAATTCGTAACCTTGCAAGAGAATGGGCAGATAGTCGTTTTTCCACGACTGGAACTGCTTGTCCTTATCCATGTAAGGCTTCAGATCAAGGATCGCTCCGTTGTTGGCCCACATGGGGATATCCTGGTAAGAAGACCAGAACACATCCGGGGACTCCCCGGCAGCGATCATGGCCAGTATTTTGGAGTTGTAACCGGAGGTCAAGTTTGTCCAATCGATCTTGATGTTGGGGTGACTGTCCTCGAACGCTTTGATTTGGGCCTCGGTAATGGGAAGATTCTTGGGGTCGGACCAGGTGAAGAATCTGAGAGTGACCGTCTGGGCCGCCTGGGCAACTTGGGCGGCTGGTCCACCCAGCAACCCCGCGAGGCTGGCAACGACGACCACTGCCGTACAGAGAAGCACCCGGGTCTTGCCTGCCAATCTCATACATTACGCCCCTTCCTTGCTTGGCACTCCTGTCACATTGGTAATTCGGTGAACCAGGGCGCACTCCTGTTTTTTCTTCGCGTCATGTCAAATCACATACCTCCGCAGTGCATGCGCAGGTCCCCATGATCACGACATGGGTCCTGTCACTAGCCAACCGGAGGCGGCTGCCGGACGCTACGCGGAGGGACGCGGGTGCAAGTACGGTCAAAGTCGCACCCTGCCAGCTGAGGTGCAGCCGGCGGTGCGAGGCCAGATACTCGCTGTTCTGAAGGTTGGCGAGCAGTTCACCCTGGACCAACTGGGATAGAGGGGGTAACGTTGACCCGGCGGCCGTCAAGTCACCGAAATCATGCGTCCCCACAGAGTTGGAAGCACTGGCAGG
>JBLNBY010000058.1:0-8619 GCA_050260295.1 Bacteroidota bacterium | reverse complement strand
TTTGACGTCGAGGTCCTTTTCTTGTACCCATGGGCCGTAACCCTGAATGATTTGGGTGTCGTAGCCCTGGTCGAGGCGGCTATCTTCCTTGCCTTGCTGTTTGGCGGCCTTCTCTATGCATGGAGAAAGAAGGTGCTGGAGTGGCTGTAATAAGCTTGGCGAGTGATATTGACAGTGCTCCGGTCATCCCGGGAGTCGTCACCACCAGTCTGCAAAAGGTAATCAATTGGAGTCGTAAATCATCCCTATGGTATATGTTGTTTGGCATCGCCTGCTGTGCCATTGAGATGATGGCTACCGGAGCTGCCCGTCATGACTTTGACCGTTTCGGCATGATCTTCCGGGCTTCACCCCGCCAATCTGATCTAATGATCGTAGCGGGCACCGTCAACGAGAAGATGGCCGATGTCATTCGTACACTCTACGCTCAAATGGCCGAACCTCGTTACGTGCTGGCCATGGGAGCATGTGCAACCAACGGCGGTCCCTACCATGATCTGTACAACGTGGTCGATGGGGTCGACCGGGTAGTACCGGTTGATATATACGTTCCCGGTTGCCCGCCCCGGCCGGAGGCGCTCTTACACGCCATACTCCGGCTTCAGGAGAGGATTTCCCAGGAGGGCCTCAGGCATACGGCCTGAGGCGCAATTCGATGTCCCGGCGGCGCCCAGTGGGCGACGCCCTTTCTATGTTACAGGACGTCCACGTAGCCGAACATCCCCGTAGGAGGTCATTCGCAGCATGAGTCCACGACAGACCGGCGGCACGCCGGTGGTCAATGCGAAAGCGCCCGCCCTGGTGCCCGCCCCGGCGGTGACCAGAGATGCCCTTATAGAGAGCGCCGAGCGCCTGCGCCATGAGTTGCCCAAGCTCGATCCCAAGATAAGGCCCGATGGGTGGCTCGAAGTATCTGTCCCCCGTGAGTCCCTGGATGAAGTAAGCAGGCTGCTTCGGGACCGCCTCGGGTATGACTACCTGCTTCTGCTCACCGGCGTTGATTGGAAGGAAAAGGGATTCCAGATCGTACTCCATCTTGCCGGTCTGGCGCGGGGCGAAAGGCTCGTCGTCACCGTCGACGTGCCCCGCGAAGATCCGCGGTGCCCGTCGGTCGTCTCCGTCTGGCCGACCGCCAACTGGCACGAGAGAGAAACCTGGGATCTCATGGGCATTCGCTTCGAGGGCCATCCGGACCTGCGTCGCATCCTTATGAAAGAGGGCTGGGAGGGTCATCCGCTCCGTAAGGATTACGAAGACCCCCGGCCACCTCGTGACCGTTTCCCCAAGCCGCTGCGATAAAGTCGTTGCCAGTGGCCGTGGTGTGGTCATGAGGGTTGACTTTGGAGGTGTAGACTGTGCCCGATACTGAAGTAAGCGTTCCCGGCGGGGCGCAGGACCAGGTTCCGTCCTTGACCGAGGAGTCACCTACCCCAGACCTGCGCACCGAAGAGATGATGGTAAACATGGGCCCGCAGCACCCCAGCACGCATGGGGTTTTGCGCGCGGTGGTGACCATCGACGGCGAGCGCGTCGTCGATGTCGATAGCGATGTCGGTTACCTGCACCGTTGTTTTGAAAAGATCAGTGAGAAGCTTACGTATCAGCAGATCATCCCCTATACCGACAGAACCGACTACCTGGCCGGCATGACCAATGAGCTGGCCCTGGTCCTGACGGTGGAGAAGGCCCTGGGATTGGAAGTGCCCCGGCGTGCACAGTTCATCCGCACCGTCATGAGTGAATTGCAGCGCATACACAGCCACCTGATCTGGTTCGGTACGTTCGGACTCGACCTGGGCGCCACCACACCCTTCCTTTATGCGTTCCGCGATCGGGAGACTATCAGTGACCTCTTCGAGGAGGTTACGGGCGCCCGTATGATGTACAACTACATGCGTGTCGGCGGGGTACGCAACGATATCACCACCCCCTGGGTGAAGAAGGTTCGGGATTTCCTCAAGCAGTTCCCGGCCGCCTTGCGTGAGTACGACGACCTCCTCACCGGTAACCCGATCTTGAAAGCTCGGACCCGCGGGGTTGGCAAGATCGACGCCCACACTGCGGTCGCCTACGGCGCGTCCGGCCCGGTTCTGCGTGCCTCCGGAGTACCTTATGACCTGCGCAAACACGATCCCTATCTGGTCTACGACGAGATGGACTTCGACGTTGCCTGGGCCAGCGAGGGCGATGTGCTCGCCCGCTACCAGGTTCGTCTCGAGGAGATCAGGCAGAGTATCCGGATTTTGGAGCAGGCGCTGGAGGGACTGCCCGAGGGCGAGTTCCTGGGCAAGGCTCCCCGCATCGTCAAGCTTCCACCCGGCCACTACTACGGTCGCGTGGAAGGTCCTCGGGGTGAGGTCGGCTGCTACATCGTGAGCGACGGTGACCGCAAGCCGTACCGTCTGCACTGGCGGGCGCCGTCCTTTGTGCACCTGCAACTGCTCCCTGCCATGGCCAAGGGTCACCTGATGGGTGACATGGTGGCCATCATCGGCAGCATCGACATCGTCATGGGCGAGGTGGACCGGTAGTGTACTTCGCGGAAGTTTCATCACTCCCCTTACGCCTCTACCAGTGGACGGAGCAGCTCTTCACCAACCTGGGGCTGCCGCTCTGGCTGCTGGCGATTCTGGTGGCTACAGTGAAGGTAGCACTGATACTGGGCTTCATTCTACTCAACGTACTCTTCCTGATCTGGCTCGAGCGGAAGCTGGGCGGGCACATCCAAAACCGCCTCGGACCCATCTACACCGGACCGTTTGGCCTGCTGCAGACGCTGGCCGACGCGCTCAAGGTCCTGGTCAAGGAAGATATCATCCCGGCGGCTGCCGACCGTTGGGTCTTCATGATTGCACCACTCGTAACCTTCGTCCCGGCAGTTATGATCTGGCTCGTCGTCCCCTTTGCCCCAGGAGTGCAGGCCCGGGACCTCAACATTGGGATCTTGTATGTGGCCGCCATGACGAGCTTCAGTGTACCGGCCCTGCTGATGGCCGGCTGGTCGTCGGGCAACAAGTGGTCGCTGCTGGGGGCTTTCCGGGCCGGAGCCCAGCTCATTAGCTACGAAATTCCGCTCATTCTGGCGACGTTGGCCGTGGTCATGCTGGCCGGCTCGCTGAGCCTGAGCGACATCATCGGTGCGCAGCAGGAACGTGCCTGGTTCATCTTCCTGCAGCCGCTCGGCTTCATCGTCTATCTCATCGCCGCCATCGCCGAGCTCAACCGGACTCCCTTCGACCTGCCCGAGGCCGAATCCGAGCTGGTGGCCGGTTTCAACACCGAGTACTCGGGATTCCGTTTCGCGATCTTCTTCCTGACCGAGTACGCCAGCCTGCTGAGTTCCTCGGCGATAGCGGCAACGCTCTTTCTGGGAGGCTGGAGCGGTCCACTCCTGCCCCCGTTCGTCTGGTTCCTGCTGAAGACGTACGTATTCGTCTTCATCGCGATGTGGATAAGGTTCACGCTGCCCCGCCTGCGGGTCGACCAGCTAATGAACCTGAGTTGGAAGCTGTTGCTCCCGGTGGCACTGCTCAACGTGCTGGTTACCGGGGTATTCGTGGCGCTCTGAGGGACGTCTCGGTATCATCGACGCTTTGATCTGGTTGGCGCTGTGATTCGCTGTGAGAGCATCGGCGCAAAGCAGGAGGTGTAACTGATGGGTCTGTGGCAGCAAGTAGCCAATGGCGTAACCGGGGTGGTCAAGGGACATGTGGTCACCTTCCGCAACCTTTTCCGTCGCCCGGTAACATACCGTTATCCAGAAGTCCGGCCCGACCTGCCCGTAGGCACTCGCGGCATGCCGCTCTTGCTCAGCGACGACGAAGGAAACCTTCTCTGCACGGCCTGCGAGGTGTGTGCCCGTGAGTGCCCGGTACAAGTCATTCACATTACTGCCCACCGGGATGAGAACAAGAAAAAAGTGCTGGACGAGTTCGACATCGACATGAGCAGGTGCATGTTCTGTGGCATCTGCGCCGAAGTGTGCGCCTTCGGGGCGATTGCCATGTCGGACGTCTATGAGCTCGCCGACTTCGAGCAGGAGAACCTGATCTACAACAAGGACCGCCTGGCCGAGCTGGGGCGGCGCCGCAAGGGACCGATCGTCAACTACGGGATCAAGACCGAGGGCGCCCCCTACCGGGACGTGGCGGCAGAAGCGGCAAAAGCAGCAGAAACGTCGGATAAGGCGGCTGAACCGGCCCCGGCTGCACCAACCGCGGGAGGGGCGAGTAAATGAGCACGACACTGCTGGTCTTCTTCGCGCTGGCAGCCGTCAGCCTGTTTGCTGCCTGGCGTGTGGTGACCGATCCGCAAATCATGCACGCCGGTCTCTGGATGGGGCTCTGCTTCGTCGGGGTAGCGGGCGTCTTCCTGCTGCTCACGGCCGAGTTCTTGGCAGGCGTGCAGATCCTTGTGTATGTCGGCGCGATTACTACCATCATCCTCTTTGGTATCATGCTTTCCGACGTCGAGGAGGTTCGGGAGCAGGAACCACCCTTCTACAGATTCCGCCGGCGGTTTGCCCGCTGGTGGCAGCCGGCCATGCCCCTTCTCACGGCGGCCGTCTTCTTGGTGGCACTCTTCACGATCTACGGGAAGGCTGGTTGGGGCGATCTGACCCCCGCCGCGCCGGTGGCCGAGACGCCGGCCGGCCTGAATACCCCGGCCATTGGCCACGCCCTCTTCGGTCCCTACGCACTGCCGGCCGAGGCGGCGTCGGTCCTGCTGTTGGCGGCACTTCTGGGAGCCCTGGTCCTCGCCATGCAGGAAGAGACCTTGCGGGTCTCCCGGGGAACCGCCAGAACACTTCGACCCTCTCGATCGGAGATGGCCGCTACGGGAGCAAGGGCAGCAAAGGCTGAGCACACCAGCCGTGAGCCGGAGAAGGAGGTCGGGGCGGGCGCATGATTCCCCTTGGCTATTTCCTTGGCTTGGCCGTTTTGTTGTTCGCACTGGGACTCTATGGCGTGTTGACCCAGCGGAATGCCATCCGCATGGTGATGGCGGTCGAGTTGATGCTGAACGCTGCCAACATCAACTTCCTCGCCTTCACCCGCTACCTGTACCCGGGTGACCCCCGGGGTGCGATCTGGGCGATCTTCGTCATGACTGTTGCAGCCGCCGAGGTAGCGGTGGGTCTGGCCATCATCCTGGTGCTGTCGCGCCGCCGGCAATCGATCAACGTCGATGAGGCACAGGATATGAAACACTGACGGTTCATCTTGGCTCCTTCGTAGCATCGTGACACATAGCGAAGCTGGCCTTGAAGCATGGCTGAGAAGTCGACTGAACTGAAAGGATGATGTGGCGTGGCCGAGCTTGCCTGGGTTGCGGCCGCCTTACCGCTCTTGTCATTCTTAATCCAGGTATTCATCACCGGCCCGACCCGCCGGCGGGGAGATTGGGTTGGCATCATCGCCGTCGCCGCAAGTCTCGTGATCAGCATCGGAGTGTTGCACGAGACCGCCGGCGGAGTGAAGGTACACTTTTCCTTCCCGTGGGCCACCTTTGGTAACCAAACTTTCCGGTTCGGCTACCAGGCGGATGCTTTGACCGGAGTCATGCTCGTGGTCGTGACCCTGGTCAGCCTGATGGTGCACGTATTCTCCCTGGGATACATGCAGGGCGACGTCCGGTACGGCCGTTACTACACGGTCCTCTCCCTCTTCACCTTCTCCATGCTGGGGTTGGTGCTGGCCGACAACTTCCTGCAGCTCTTCGTCTTCTGGGAGCTGGTCGGTCTCTGCTCTTTCCTGCTGATCGGTCACTGGTATGAGGAGAAAGCCAACAGCAACGCGGCCATGAAGGCATTCCTGACCACCCGTGTCGGGGACATTGGCATGGCGATCGGCATCTTCCTGCTCTACAGCGCCACCCGCACGTTGCAGTTCAAGGAGGTCTGGCAGGCCGTCTCCGCGGGACTCCTCAACCCTGGCACCCTTACCGCCGTGAGCCTGCTCCTTTTTGCCGGGGCGGTCGGTAAGTCGGCGCAGTTTCCGCTGCATGTCTGGCTGCCTGACGCCATGGCCGGTCCGACTCCGGTCAGCGCCCTGATTCACGCCGCGACCATGGTGGCCGCCGGAGTGTACCTGGTGGCGCGCTCCTTCCCGCTCTTCTCGGCATCGCCCACCGCCATGTACTGGGTTGCAGTGGTCGGCGGCTTCACCGCTTTCTTTGCAGCTACCATTGCCTTGGTTTAGGATGACATCAAGAAAGTGCTGGCATACTCGACGATCAGCCAACTGGGGTACATGTTCCTGGGGTTGGGCTCAGGATCGCTGGTAGCCGGCAGCTTTCACTTGATGACACAGGCTTTCTTCAAGTCCCTGCTCTTCCTGGCGTCCGGAAGCGTGATCCACGCCCTGCACACCCAGAATCTCCACGAGATGGGCGGCCTCTACCGCCGTATGCGCTGGACGGCCTGGACGTGGATAATCGGTTCGCTGGCCATGGCCGGAGTCCCGCCGCTCTCCGGTTTCTGGAGCAAAGATGAGGTCCTGCTCGCCGCCTACCACAGCGGCCGGCCGCTGCTCTTCTGGTTGGGGTTGATTACGGCGCTCCTGACCGCGTTTTACATCACCCGGGCCACCTGGCTCGCCTTCTTCGGGAAGCCGCGCAACGAGGAGAAGTACCACCACGCCCATGAGGGTGGTTGGCGGCTGCAGCTGCCTTTGGGGGTGCTGGCCGTCATGGCGGCTATCTCCGGCTTCGCCGGTTCCAGCTGGTTTGGCTATCCTTTCACCCACTGGCTGGAAACGACCCTGCCGGAGGGCCTCCACCTGGTTGAGCTCGAGCCCTCGCGTATGGTGCAGTTGCTCGCTCTGGCGGCGGCGGCGATTGGCATCCTGCTCGGCTGGCTGGTGTACGGTGCGGGAGTTGTTTCCCGCCCGGCGGTGATCCGGGCGGCCGGGCCCGTCTATACACTGCTCAAGCGGAAGTACTACCTGGATGAATTGTACGGCTGGCTCTTCGTACGGACGACCGTGGCGCTCTCCTGGCTGGCGGCTGCCTTCGATCGCTATGTCGTCGACGGCATCGTGAACCTCATCGCCTGGCTCAGCGCCCAACTCAGCTTTGCCACCGGTGACTTCGACCGTTCTGTCATCGATGGAGCGGTCAACGGGGTCGGGGCCGGCTTCAGCGCCGGCAGCCGCCTGCTTCGCCAGGCGCAGACCGGTTACGTCGGCGCCTATCTGCTCGTTTTGCTCGGGGCTTTGGCTGCCGGGCTGCTTGTGATCGCATTCGTGATGGGTTAGTAATCGGTGAGTGATCGGTAAGTATCGGTTAGTAAGTTCGAGGGTTGGTCATGGTTAGAGAGTTAGAGAGAGTAAGGGGAGGCATGGCATGCTTACCGCACTAGTCTTCTTACCGCTCATCGGAAGCTTGCTCCTGATGCTCTTGCCGCGGGACAACAAGCCGGCGCTGCGAGGGGTAGCCACCTTCTTCGCCGCCGTTGAACTGCTGCTCAGCTTGGTCTTACTGGCCCGGTTCGTGCCGTCGCTGCCAGGCATGCAGTTTGTCGAGAAGTACGCCTGGATTCCGTCACTGGGTATCAACTACCACCTGGGCGTCGACGGCGTCTCGCTGGCGCTGGTGGCGCTGACCACCCTGGTCACATTGCTGGCCGCGGTGGCATCTTACTCCATTCAGGAGCGGGTCAAGCTCTTCTACTCATTGCTGCTGCTCCTTGAGACCGGCATGCTGGGAGTCTTCGTCGCACTGGACTATATTCTCTTCTACGTCTTCTGGGAACTGGTGCTCGTCCCCATGTACTTCCTCATCGGCATCTGGGGCGGGCCGCGCCGGCAGTACGCCGCGCTCAAGTTCTTCATCTATACTCTGGCCGGTTCGGTGATCATGCTGGTGGGCATCATCGCCCTCTACTTCGGCGCCGGCATGGGCACCTTCGACATCATCGAGTTGCAGCAGGCCGGGGCGACCCTGGGCAGCAATCTGCAGTGGTGGATCTTTCTGGCCTTCTTCCTCGGCTTCGCGGTGAAGGTGCCAATCTTCCCCTTCCACACCTGGCTGCCGGACGCCCACGTGGAAGCGCCGACGGGCGGGTCGATGATTCTGGCCGGAATACTGCTGAAGATGGGCACTTACGGTTTCTACCGCATCAGCCTGCCCACCCTTCCCGACGGGGCCCAGACCTTCGCCATCGTCCTGGCCACGCTGGGTGTGATCAACATTATCTACGGAGCGCTGGCAGCCATGGCCCAGAAAGATCTCAAGCGGATGGTTGCCTACTCCTCCATCAGCCACATGGGTTTCGTCATGCTGGGGTTGGCGGCAATGACCCCCCGCAGTATCAGCGGTGCGGTCTTCGTCATGCTCTCCCACGGCTTGATCTCGCCGCTCATGTTCTTCCTGGTGGGAAGCGTCTTCTACGAGCGCACCCACACCCGTATGATCGACGAGCTGGGCGGCCTCTACAACAAGATGCCGCTGGCCTCCATCGTGATGGCTTTCGGTATCTTCGCCAATCTCGGCTTGCCGGGACTATCGGGGTTCGTGGGTGAATTTGCCTCGCTGCTCGGCTCGTTTGACGTCTTCCGGGCGCTGGTGATCGCCGGCTCGCTCGGCTTGATCATCACGGCAGCCTACCATCTGTGGATG
>JBLNBY010000057.1:0-5538 GCA_050260295.1 Bacteroidota bacterium | reverse complement strand
GGGGGTGGCCTACTTCGACAACATCTCCCTGGATAATTGGTATTGACGGTGCGGGGTGCGGGCCGGGGGGACGGCCCGCACCAATCTTGAAGCGTCAGGTCTATGCTTTGGCTGATCGTAGCAGTCTTGCGCCGGGTGGGAGACTGGCTTGCACCTCCTCTGTCCGGTGGTCAGGGCGCTCAGGCCTGGATTCTCGGATCGAGGATGTCCCGGAAGGCGTCGCCGATGAGGTTCCATGACAGGACGAACAAGACGATGGCAGCGGCGGGGTAGACGACAACATACCAGTAGGCCAGCGGATTGCCCGGCGTTCCCATGAGCCAGTTACGGGCGAAGCTCAGCATCTGACCCCAGTCAGCATACCCGGGCTCGGCGCCGAGACCTAGAAAGCTGAGACCTGCCACGGAGAGCACGACACTGCCGAGGCTCATGGAAGCCTGAATCAATACGGGGAAGATGGAGTTGGGCAGAAGGTGGCGGAGGACGATCTTTAGGTGGCTCACCCCCGACGCCCGGGCCGCCATCACGTATTCCTCCTGTTTGACCTGGAGGATGTTGCCACGGATGAGCCGGGCGTAGTTCATCCAGGAGAAGAAGATGAGGGCAATCATAACGTTGGTCAAGCTCTTACCGAACACCGAAGTCACGACGATGGCCGCGATGATGAAAGGGAAACTCATGAATATGTCGACGACTCTCATTATTGATTCGTCTGCTTTGCCGCCGGTATAGGCGGATACCGAACCCACCGCCACGCCGATCAGGCAGCTGATCCCGGCCACCAGGAGGCCGACTCGGAACGCCGTCCGGGTGCCCCAGACGATACCGTAGAAGATATCATGCTGTCCCTCGGTCAGCCCGAACGGGTGGTCTGGGGACGGAGGTGCCGGGGTTGCCCGGTAGCCATACCGGGGAATACGATACGGTTCGTCTTTGTACCGTTCCGGAGTCGGGGCTATCCACGGTGCGAAAACCGCCAAGATGATAAACCCGAGCAGGATGATGAGTCCGAGCATGGATATGGGGTTTCTTACAAGTCTCTTCATCACCATGGTCCCGTTCACTCCAATCTGACCCGTGGATCAATGATGGCGTAGAGCACGTCTACGACCAGGTTGCCCAGCACGAGGAGAATGCCATAGAAGAGTGTCGTGCCAAGTACCAGAGTATAATCCAACTGCTGCGCACCCTCGACAGTGAGCAGGCCGATGCCCTTGTAATCGAAGACCGTCTCGGTGATCGCCATCCCTCCGAGGAGGCCCAGCACCATCAGGCCTGCCACGGTGGCCACCGGGATCATGGCATTGCGCTTGGCGTGTCTGTTGATTACCAGTTTTTCCGGCAGGCCCTTGGCCCTGGCAGTCCTGACATAGTCTTTGTTGAGGACGTCCAGCATGCTGGAACGAGTGATCCTGAGGATGAAAGCCCACCAAAGCCACGCAAGGGTTATCGTTGGAGCGACGAGGTGGCGCACTGCGTCCCAGAATATGGGCCAATTCCAATTCAGGATAGCATCTATCGTATTCATGCCGGTGTATTGCCGGAAGCCGCCAGAGGCGATGACCTCGTGTGCCCATGCTGATAACCTGCCGGGCGGGAACCAGCCCAGGTAACCATAGAAAAACATCAGGGCTACTATGCCGGCAACGAACGATGGCAGCGACCAGCCAACTATCGCAAAGATCCTGGTCGCGTGATCGAGAGGGCGGTTGTGGTGGACTGCCGATATGACGCCCAGCCAAATACCCCCGACCACTACCGGTACTACTGCGAAAAGCGCCAGTTCCAGGGTGGCGGGGAATCTCTGCTTGATCGCGTCCAGCACATACATGTTGGCCGCCTCAGAGTACCCCAGATCACCGTGCAAGACATTACCCATCCATCGGAAGTATCTGAGATACCAGGGATCATTGAGGCCGTACTTTTCGACTAGCGCGTCCAGGCTCTGGTTTTTCAGTTCCTCAGGACTCTTGATGTAGGTGCTGACTAGTTCATAGGGCGACAGAAAGGACATCACCACAAATATCAAGATCGAGACTCCGATAAGAACCAGCGGGAGGAGAAGGAGCCTTCTCGTAATGTAGGTCAACATCGGCATGTACCTCTCAGTATCACTAGCTGGCGTGCAGCCGGAAGATATACAAAACTGTCGTAATTGGATGGGCCAGGCTGATCCCAAGCCAGGCCCATCCAGTCTCAACTGCCGTTACCGTTCCTGGGGAACCGTGCTACTCTGCTCAATTGACTTCCTTATACATCGTGTAGAAGTCATAGTTGGCACTGTTGGCCGGGTTGTAGACCACGCCTTTGACCCAGTCCCTGTAGACTCTGTGCTCCTCGGGCTCGATGTAAAAGATCGCCACGGCATTCTCGTAGGCGAGGTCCTGGAGTTTATAGTAAAGCTCCTGGCGCTTGGCGTTATCGTAGGTGCTGCTGGCTTGTTCGATCAGAGCATCAAATTTGGCCTTTGCGAGGTCGATCATGCCCTGGCCGGTATAACCTGCAAAAGCGCCGGCAGAATGCATGAACGGCATGTAGAAGTTGTGGGCATCCGGGAAGTCCATGTGCCAGCCCATGAAGAAGACGGGCAGCGCCGAAGCCCGGAGCTTGGAGAGATAGGTGGACCACTGAATTCCCTGGACATCGATCTTGAACTTCGGGTTGATGGACTCAATGTTGGCCTCGAGAATCTCTGCTGCAGTCCGGCGCTGGTCGTTACCGGTGTTATAGAGGATCGTGAGTTTGAAGCCCTTCTTCCACAGCTCGCCGCCGAATGCCTGCTTGAACTCCTCTTCTGCCTTCTTCAGATCGAAGAAGTACCACGGTCTGTTCTTGTTGACGAACGGGAGCACTGCCGGTGCTGGACCGTAAGGCTTGGTGCCTGCACCCATGGCAACGTCGTTAATGTAGGCTTCGTAGTCGAACGCATAGTTGAAGGCCTTCCGCACGTGGACATCAGCGAAGAAGTTGGGAGGTACGCCGTTCCCATCGAGCTTGCCGCTCCCCACGATGTCTTCGTTGCCCTGAACGGGGATGGTGAAGTTGAAGAGCAGCGCAGTATTGCCGATGTAGGGCAGGTGCTCTTGGATCACGATGCCTTTTACATTCCGGATCTGGTCGAGATACTGATCCTGGATGACAGCAGCGTCGGCATCCCCGGTCCGGAGCATGAGCAGGCGAGTGTTGGCCTCTTCGACGTACTTGATGAATACCGTTTCGAGTTTGGCCGGGCCGCGCCAGTAATCATCAAACCTCTTGAGTATGATCTGGCCGCCGTTTCTGTCCCAGCTAAGGAGGCGGAAGGGGCCGGTACCCACGGCCTTCTCGTAAAGAGCCATCTTTTCCTTGGCCTGATCATACCACTTCGGCCAGGTGTTGGCCTTCCCGTCCCAGGCGCCGTTGGCTACCATCCACTTCTTGTTGACGATCGAGCTCCAACTGCCCCCCTTGGCCAGGATCTGTAGGAACGCGGGATATGGCTTGGCCAGGTGGAATACGACGTGATCGCCATCGACCTCCACGGTCTTGTCGATCATGTCATATACCTTTTGCACTACCTTCGGGTCGAGCTTGGACGCGTCGAAGTCCTGGGCGTCCACCGCAGGGCCACCGGCCTTCGCGATGACCTCTCTGAGAGTCTGTACGCCGAGGAGCGGCTCGAAAAACATCCATACCGGGCCACCGGCCGGATCGGCAAGCATGGCCCGCTCGAAGGTATATTCGACGTCGGCGGGGGTCATGACTTCACCGTTGTGGAACTTGACGCCTTTACGAATGGGAAACTTGATGGTCAGGCCGTCCTGGGAGATTAGACCGTTATCCCTGGTCGGGATCTGGGTAGCCAGCATGGGCACGAACTTGGTGAGGCTGCTGCCGTCGTAGGCGATCAGGTTGTCGTAGAGCTGATGGATGACCTCACCACTGGCCGTGTCGTACGCATACGCAGGATCGAGAGAGTCCACATCTCCGAAAGTCACGAAGACGAAGGTCTTCGGGTCGGTAGAAGCTGCGAATCCCGGTGCCGCCAGTGCGACTGCCATCATCGTAATGATGATGGCGGCGAGAAACTTGGACCTCATGTCACTACCTCCTTTTGCTGTCGGGCTTTCTGCCCTTATATCGCTAACCCGGCCCGTTCATGCCCCTTTTTCTACGGGAATGCCAGCCAGGTTTAGCTCCGAAGCCCGGTGGCATGCGACGAGATGGTCGCTGCCATTCACAGAGGCAAGTGCGGGGGTCTCCTGCCTGCAGATATCCTGGGCGTACCTGCACCGTGGGTGGAAGGGACAGCCCCGGGGCGGGTTTGCCGGACTCGGCACGTCACCCTCCAGGATTATCTGCTCGAACTTGATATCGGGGTCGGGTACGGGGATCGCAGAGAGGAGTGCTTCGGTGTACGGATGCCTGGGGCTGTCGAATATCGCGTCCACGTCTGCCATCTCCACGATCTTGCCCAGGTACATCACGGCGACTCTGTCGCTTATGTGCTGTACTACGGAAAGATCATGGGCGATAAAGAGGTACGTAAGTCCGAACTGGTCCTGGAGGTCCTCAAGCAGGTTGAGCACCTGAGCCTGGATGGAAACGTCCAGAGCGGACACCGGTTCGTCGCAAACTATCAGCGATGGGTTGAGAGCCAGAGCCCTCGCAATGCCAATCCGCTGCCGCTGGCCACCGCTGAATTCGTGGGGAAATCGATTCATGTGGTGCGCACCGAGGCCGACTGCCTTGAGGAGTTCTTCGACCCGGTCGTACCTCTCGGCCTTACTCTTCATCCCGTGCGCTTCGAGGGGCTCCGCGACGATGTCACGTATTCTCATCCGCGGATTGAGAGACGAGTACGGATCCTGGAAAACCATCTGCATGTAACGTCGCAGCCGCGGTACGGTGCTCAAGTTGACCTCGACCCACTCGTTCTCCACATTGAGCCGGATCTCCCCGGCGGTGGGTTTGGTCAGGTGCAGAATCGCCTGGCCGGTGGTAGTCTTTCCGCATCCACTCTCTCCCACGAGGCCCAGAGTCTCGCCCTTACGAACTGCAAAATCGACCCCGTCGACGGCCTTGACCCAGCCCGCCGGCCTGCGGAGGATTCCCCCGAGGATGGTAAAGTGCTTCTTGAGCCCTCTGACGTCCAACAAGATCTCCGGCTCCGAGGCAGAGGAATCCTCTCGCATCGCCGAAGCAACCTGAGTACCGGTCGTTACTCTGCGGCTTTCAGCCATCTGAGCATCACCTCCCCTGGTGCTTTCAAGCATGGAGCCAGCACCTGACCTCATGTCGGTCGGACAGCTTCACCACCGGCGGCGCCTCCCGGCACCGCTCGTGAAACCTCGGACACCTCGGACCAAAACTGCAACCCCGGGGCAGGTCGGCGGGATCCGGAACCACGCCTTCGATGGGAACGAGTCGCTGCTTGCGGGCGCCCAGCCGGGGAATGGAGTTGAGAAGGCCGATGCTATACGGATGGGCCGGCTCGTGGAATATGCTGCGAACATCGGCGTATTCCACGATTTTGCCCATGTACATGACGGCCACATG
>JBLNBY010000056.1:0-6399 GCA_050260295.1 Bacteroidota bacterium | reverse complement strand
ATGGGGGTCATTGTCGTAGAAGGCCTCATCGTTACGCTGCTCGTGCTGACCAACGTCCGCGAGGCGGTGATGGACGCCATTCCCCTTAACATGAAGCGGGCCATCGGCGCAGGCATCGGCCTTTTCATCGCTTTCATCGGTCTTCAGAATGCCGGGTTGGTAGTAAACAGCGACGCTACCCTGGTGAGCTTTGGGTCGATTACTGACAAGGGACCGTTGCTGGCAATCATCGGGTTGCTGCTCACGTCAGTATTGATGAGTCGGCGAGTCCCCGGCGCAATACTTCTGGGCATTGCAATCACTACCATCGTTGGTATTCCCCTGGGACTGACAAAGGCACCGGAGGCTTGGGTGCGCTGGCCAGGTGCAGAGTCCTTCAGCACCTTCTTCCAGGCGGATATCCGCGGCGTCCTCAACCTGGCGATGTTGTCGACGGTATTCGCCTTCCTCATGACCGACTTCTTTGACACCATGGGAACTGTGGTGGCCGTTGGTGAAGAAGGTGGCCTCCTGAAAGATGGAAAGCTGCCCGGACTCAAGCGGGTGCTGCTGGTTGACTCCCTGGCAGCAGTGGTGGGCGGCTTCTTCGGCGCCAGCTCGGTGACAACCTATATTGAGAGCGCCTCTGGTGTCGGCCAGGGTGGTCGGACGGGCCTGACTTCTGTCATCACCGGCCTGCTTTTCCTCGTTGCAGTCCTCTTGGCCCCCCTCATGGGCATCGTTCCCAGCCAGGCCACTGCGCCTGCTCTCATCATCGTCGGCTTCCTCATGCTGGCCGCTGTCAAGGACATCCCCTTCCATGATTTTGCCGAGAGTTTCCCCGCCTTCGTCACACTGCTCAGCATCCCACTGACCTACAGCATCGCTCGTGGCATAGGCTATGGCTTCGTTGCCTACGTGGTGGTCAAGCTATTCTCGGGCCGACCGAAGGAGATCCATCCCCTCATGTGGGCGGTTGCGGTCCTCTTCCTTATCAGCTTCGTGATCTAAGCCAGCAGCCACCGGCAGTAGCGTTGTAATCGAGAGGGAGGCGCTGCGCTGATCAGGCGCAGCGCCAGCCGTCTCACGGAACCGCATGTACGGGTGGCCGGCCTACTGGTACGCCCCCATCGCCCCCTACCCGCAGTGGCCGGGGAGAGCGTGCCCCGGTGCTGGCGCAGGAGATCGCCCCGCTCAATCTGGGGTCGCCCCCGCCTCCGCCACCTTGAGATCCGCCGCCTGGAGCGCTGCCGCCCGGAGTGCTGCCGCCGCATCGTAGCTGCTGCGCACCAGCGGCCCGGCCGCCACATGCTTGAAGCCGATCTCCATACCAAACCGGCGATACTCCTCGAACTCTTCGGGGGGAACGAACCTTTCGACGGGAAGGTGCTCCTTGGACGGGCGCAGGTACTGGCCGATGGTGAAGAAATCGACCCCCTGCTCACGCACTGCCACCATCGCGCTCCGGACCTCCTCAGCGGTCTCGCCCAGCCCCAGCATGATACTGGACTTGGTCAACACATCCGGGCGTAACTCCTTGGCCCGCCGCAAAACCTCGAGAGACCGATCGAACCGGCCCTGCGGTCGCACCCGGCGCTGCAGCCTTTCCACGGTCTCGATGTTGTGGGCAAGAACCTCCGGTCCGGCCGCCAGTACCGTCTGGAGCGGCCCGGTCTCGCCCTTGAAGTCGGGGATCAACACTTCGACGCTGGTGTGGGTGTTCAGCTGGTGAACTGCACGGATGGTGGCCGCAAAATGTGCCGAGCCCCCATCCTTCAGGTCATCTCTGGTCACCGAGGTGATGACGGCATGGCGCAGCTCGAGCCGTCGGACAGCCTGCGCCACATTCCAAGGCTCGAGGGGATCGAGCACATCACCCCGGCCGGTGAGAACCTTACAAAAGCCGCAGCTGCGGGTGCAGTGCTCCCCCAAAATCATGAACGTGGCGGTACGCTGAGCCCAACACTCCCCCAGGTTGGGGCAGCCGGCGTCCACACAGACGGTCCGGAGCCGCAACCTGGCCACCAGCTGCCTCACCTCAGCTGTAGCCCTGGCATCCGGCAGCGGGCGCAGCAACCAGCGCGGTTTATGGGTCGCAGGTCTCATATCGATGACTCCTCCTGGAGAAAACAGTCCCTTTACTCGCGGAAGGGCAGTCCTTCCATTTGATTTACCCCAATTGCCGACTGGAACGGAGCCGGCAACCATAGTATCTTAACTCTATCACATACCCGCATCGGGGCACACGGAGACCGCCTCAGGCAAAGAGAGCTTTGCAGGAGGCCGTACCGTGGAAGGCAGACATGCCTCGAAGGATGACGAAAGACAGCGAAAGGCGACGGAAGCGTACGGAAGGCTTGGGAAGGGAACCCGGGCTTCCTCTAGAATTTGATTTTGTCTGTCCTTCATGCTCCGAGTCGCGGAAGGAGTGGTCCAGCGTGCGCTCAGTCCAACCCTGCTCATCGGCTAGCACCCAAACCACCAAACCCACCACCCCTGGCGTCACTGAGGGCTCGCCCCCACAAAACCATCGAGCTGGTGAGTACCGGCGGCGCATTTCGCGGCTGCTTGTGATTCCCATCGCTATCCTGACCATGGTCGGAGTTTTCGTGCTGGCCACCACCAGCTGGCCAGCCTGCGTGGAACTTGGTCATCTGTCGTACGCGACCGCAGCACAAACTTCCGAGCAGGCATTGGCTGAGCTGACTGCCCGGGTCGAAAAGAATACCCGTTCACTGCAGGATGTCACCCTGACCATCGAGATCGAGCAGTACAATCTGCAAACCAACGAAAAAGCAGTGATCACAGGGCGGGTGCAGATGAAGCTGCCTGACGTCCTGCGTTTGAACTATCTCTCCCCCGATTTCGTCGCAGGTCAAGTGATGGTCATCAACCGGACGGCCGGCGAGTTGCGAGTATACCTGCCCGTCACTCATGAGGTCGTGGTACAGGATCTGAAGAGCCTCATGAGCAAGCAGGGATTGGATGTTACCCTGGGCCTGGATAGCCTTGTAGGATTGCCTCCGGCAAACCTCTTCAACCTGACCTACCTGGGTGAAGAGAAGCGGGACGGCAAGGATTACCACGTGGTAAAGGCGG
Source organism: Bacteroidota bacterium (assembly GCA_050260295.1). Lineage (GTDB taxonomy): Bacteria > Bacillota > Limnochordia > Limnochordales > DUMU01 > DUMU01. Next base: position 3,321 of record JBLNBY010000056.1, on the reverse strand, counting down.
TACCCCGCACCAACGTGGGCACGGCGGGTTGGGAAAAGATTTGGATCAGCACCAGCGAAATGATGACCCACCGCCTGGAAGTCTACAACGCCAACGGACAGCTCAGCTATGTGCTGACCGTCAAGGAGATCAAGGTCAACACCGGTCTGCAGCCATCCACCCTGCTCAGCCTGCCGCGCGACGCCAAGGTGGTGTCAGCCGCGTCCGGATCTTGACCACCGGTTCCGCTGTGACTTTCTGCGACAAAGGGGAATACGACCAGGCCTGCCATGCAAATAACCAAATGGGCGGTGGCACGACCCGTAGCCACTCTGATGCTCACTCTCACACTGCTCGTTTTTGGTGCGGTCACCCTGCCCCGGTTATCCGTCGACCTCTTCCCACAGATCGATTATCCCGTGGCCTCGGTAGCGGTAATCTACCCGGGTGCCACCCCTGAAACCATCCAGGAGAAAGTGACTTCCCCGCTGCAGGCATCCCTTGCCGGTTTATCGGGAGTCAAGCAGACGACCTCCTACAGCCTGGAGAACGTGGGCGTCGTCATACTTGACTTCGAGTGGGGTACCGACATCAACCAGAGCCTGAACGAAGTGCAGGCGCGGGTCTCCCGGCTCTCTCTCTCCCTGCCCAAAGAGATCGAACCTCCCCTGATCATGGCCACCGATCCCCGCCAATACCCCGTGCTGCTCCTCGCCCTTGAAAGCGACCGGCTGGATCTGGTCTCCCTTACCGAAAAGGCCGAGCAGGAGATCGCCCCTGCCCTTCGGCAGGTACCGGACGTGGTACAGGTATCGGTGGAGGGAGGTGCTCGCCCGCACCTCGAGATCCGTTATAACCAGGAGCGCCTGCGCGAGCTTGGGCTCGACCACGATTTGCTGAGCCAACTGCTGGTAGCGGCCAACACCTATGTGCCGGCCAACCCGATCGAAGAAGACGGCCGTCTTTACCAGATCCGCACCGGATATAGCCTGCGCACCGTGAAAGACCTGGCCGACGTGGTGGTCGGCGTCAAAGAGCCGGTCGCCGATCCCCTCTTTCCTTTCATGGCGTCCGTACCTCAGCTCGTCCGCCTGAAGGATATCGCCGCCATCACGCAAGTCGATGGTGACCAGCAATCCGCTACCACCCGGGTGAACGGCAAACCTGTAGTCCTCCTACGCATCCAGAAGCGTGCGGACGCCAACACGGTCGAGGTTGTGGATGCAGTCAATGCACGCCTGGCAGAGTTACAACTCGGCCACCAGGGAGTCAATGTCTACCCCCTGATCGACGAGTCACTGCTGGTCCGCCGCTCCCTGGAGTCACTGACCCGGGCAGGAGTCATAGGCGCACTTTTGGCGGTCTTCTCGCTCTTCCTCTTCCTGCGTCGCCGCTGGCTGGAAGTGCTTCTCATCGGGTTCAGCATCCCGCTTTCGGTGAGCGTAACCCTCATTCTCATGAGCTGGTTTGGACAGACCCTCAACCTTATGACCCTCGGGGGCATCGCCCTCGCCCTGGGCATGGTGGTCGACAACGCCATAGTGGTAACCGAGAACTTCTCGCGGCTGCGTGAGCAGGGACTCGATCCTGCGGAAGCTGCCCGGATGGGTGCCGGCGAGGTGGCCGGCGCCATCACGGCCTCCACTCTCACCACCATCGCCGTCTTCCTGCCCGTCGTCTTCATCCGTGGGCTTGCCAGTACCCTTTTTGGACCGCTGGGCTTGACAGTAACCCTGGCCTTGATGGCTTCGCTGGCAATGGCACTAACAGTGGTTCCGGCAGTTGCCGCGCACTTGTGGCGCGGTAAAGCCGCTCAGCCGCTGCTGGCAACCGCTCCGACCACGCCAGACGTGGCAGGTCACCCATCCCTGGGCGCGACCCCAGAGATAGCTGCCGCGCACCTCGAGGCAGGGACCGGTACTCTTGACCGGGCACACCGGCGGCTTCTCGAATGGTCTTTGCGCCACCGCGGTATCGTCCTGGCCGTGGCTTCCCTTTCGTTTGCGGCCTCACTGACGCTTCTGCCCGGGCTGGGGCTGGAGCTCATCCCGACCCCGGACCAAGACGTGCTGACTGTAAAGACGAGTCTTGCGGAAGGTACGGCAACTAGCCGGACGCTGCAACTGGTGGAGAAGCTCGAGGCTGCCCTGCACGACGTACCGGAGATCGAGTGGGTGGCAGCCCAAGTTGGCTCGGGAGGTGCGACAGACGTATCGTCCCTGCTGAATAACGGACCCAACCGGGCTCAACTCACCCTCCGCCTGCGGCCTGCTACCTCGCGCCACAGGAGTGACGCAGAGCTCATCGAAGAGCTTGCCAGGCGCCTGGACGAGGCAGCCAGTGCCTTTGCCAAGGACGCGTCCGTCACCGTCAGCAAGGGCGGAGGCTTTGGCTCGCTGGCCATTCTCCAGGATGGTGCTATCATCGCTGAGGTTCGCGGTCCGGACAAAGACCAGGTGGCCCACCTTGCCGGAAAACTGGCGGAGAAGCTGGCGGCTACCGGTGCTTTCGGCAGTGTCGACACGGATCTACAGCAGGGGTTGCCTGAGCTTCGATATACGATCAGCCCGGCACGGGCCGCCATGGGGTTGGTCCTGCCGGGACAGGTTGGTCTTGCCGTCCGCCAGGCCCTGTCCGGAGATCCAGTACTCTACATCCAGGACTCGCAAGGGCATACGGTTCCGGTTGAGCTGTATCCCGACTTGACCGGCGGTGAGGCAGCCGGTGAGAATGCTACTGCTTCCGGCACTCCTAGCCGTGATCAGCTTGCGTCGCTCGAAATCCCGGCACTCCTCCCCAGTTCGGACGGAAGCCGCCCCGTCTCGACGCTAGGCCGGGTCGCCACGCCTGAAGAGACCCTCGGTCCGGCGATCCTGCGCCAGGTGGATGGGATGCCGGCAGTTCAGATCCGCGCGGAGTTGGGTCAACTCTCCCAAGCCGAGGGGGCCAAAGTCGTTCGGCAAGCCCTATCGGAAGTCATGGCCGACAGTTCACTGCCAGCAGGATACGAGGCGAGAATCGTCGGCACCCAAAAGCTCATCGATGATTCGCTGGGTGAACTCGAGCTCATCCTGCTTCTGGCAGTCTTCCTCGTGTACGTGGTGATGGCGGTCCAGTTCGAGTCAGCAACCCGGCCGCTCCTCATCATGCTGACGATTCCGCTCGCGGCCACCGGAAGTCTGGTGGCACTCACCCTGACCCACACCCCGATCAGCCTATCGTCGGCGATGGGGCTCGTAATCCTGGGTGGAATCATCGTCAACAACGCCATTGTGCTGATCGATCGCATCCACCAGCTACGGCAGCAAGGGGTTGCCGTACGCACTGCCGTACTGGCTGCCA